>JBIKMK010000180.1:0-7281 GCA_044359315.1 Bryobacteraceae bacterium
CCTGGCGTTCCGGCAGGCCAACGAGATTGTGGGGAATGCGCCGGATGCGGCTGGTTTTGAGTTCACACTGATTGGGCCGGTGCTGAAGTTCCACTCCGATGCCACCGTCGCGCTGACGGGCGCGGACATGGGCCTGCCCCGTTGGGTGCCACTTCAAGTGAAGGCGGGCGAGGCGCTCCGGTTGGGGGCAGTTGCGGGCGCGGGCGCTCGGGGCTATCTGGCCGTGCGCGGAGGCGTCGATCTGCCGCCCTATCTGGGCAGCCGCTCCACGTTTATCCTGGGCAAGTTCGGCGGGCGGCAACTGCGGACCGGTGACCTGCTGCGCTTTGGCGCCGCTGCGGTGGCGGAGCCTGCTCCACCGGCTTTGCCGCCCGTGTACGAGAACCACTGGAACATCGGCGTCACCTACGGCCCGCATGGTGCGCCAGAGTTCTTTACGCCCGCTGATATCGAGATGTTTTTCTCGACCGATTGGCGAGTGCACTACAACTCCGACCGCACCGGGGTCCGCCTGATCGGCCCCAAGCCCGAATGGGCGCGCGCCGATGGCGGCGAAGCCGGGCTGCATCCTTCGAACATTCACGACAACGCCTACGCGGTGGGCACGGTGGACTTCACCGGCGACATGCCGATCATCCTGGGCCCCGATGGCCCGAGCTGCGGCGGCTTTGTCTGCCCGGCCACGATTGTGGCGAGTGAGCGTTGGAAGATGGGGCAGTTGAAGGCGGGCAACACGGTCCGCTTTGTCCGCGTCAATGACGAACCGGCCATCTTGCGCCAAGCACCGGGCGTGGTGGTGCGCGCCGATGGTGACGAGTATCTGCTGGTGGAGTTCGGGGCCAACAAGCTGGACTTTGAGCTTTCGATGAAGGCGCATTCGCTGCGCCGCCAGTTGCGGCATCCGGGCATTGTGGACCTGACGCCGGGTATCCGTTCTCTGCAAGTGCACTATAAACCGGCCCGGCTGCCACGCCAGGAGCTGTTTGAGATGATCGACGAAGCGCAGTCGCACTCGATTCGCGAAGTACCTTCGCGCACCGTGCATCTGCCGTTGAGCTGGGATGATCCGGCAACGCGCGACGCGATCCAGCGCTACATGCAAGGCGTGCGGGCCGATGCGCCGTGGTGCCCGTGGAACATCGAGTTTATCCGCCGCATTAATGGCCTGGAATCCGTGGACGACGTCTATCGCACCGTGTTTGAGGCTAGCTGGTTGACGCTGGCGCTGGGCGATGTGTACCTGGGTGCTCCGGTGGCGACGCCGCTCGATCCGCGCCATCGCCTAGTCACCACCAAGTACAACCCGGCCCGCACCTGGACGCCCGAGAACGCCGTCGGCATCGGTGGCGCGTACCTGTGCGTCTACGGCATGGAAGGTCCGGGCGGCTATCAGTTTGTGGGCCGCACGACGCAGATGTGGAACACCTATGGCGGCGAGCGGCCTTGGCTGCTGGACTTCTTTGACCGCTTGCAGTTCTACCCGGTGAGCGCGCAGGAGTTGCTGGAGCTGCGCGCCGACCGGCGCTTCCGGCCCCGGATTGAAGAAGGCGTCTTCAATCTCGACACGCATAACGCGTTTCTTGATTCGATTGCCCCCTCCGCCGCCGCCTTCCAAGTGAAGCGCGACCAGGCGTTCCGCGAGGAGCGCGACCGGTGGGGTGAATACATCGCTCCGGCGCTGGACGATGTGCCGCCACCGAGCGAGGATGCGCTGCCGGAAGGCGCGAGCGCGGTCCGCTCACCGATCACGGCCAGTGTGTGGGGCATTGCGGTCGAGCCCGGCCAGCAAGTGAAGGCCGGGGATCGCATCGTGGTGTTGGAGGCGATGAAGATGGAAGTGCTGGTGACGGCTCCTTGTGCCGGTGAATTGATCGAGCTGCGGTGCGTGGCGGGCGCGATGGTGCAGCCGGGACAAGTGCTGGCGGTGGTGCGATGATCGGGGACCGGCCGGTCTGGATCTCGGCGATCCCGCCCAAGGCGGCGCAGGCGGGCCCATTGCAAGGCCTGACGTTCGCCATCAAGGACAACATCGACTACGCCGGGGTACCGACCACGGCCGGTTGCCCGGCCTATGCCTACACGCCGGAACGCTCCGCGCCCATCGTCGAATTGCTGGAAGGTGCCGGGGCGGTGGTGCTGGGTAAGACCAACCTGGACCAGTTTGCCACTGGCCTGGTGGGTGTGCGGTCGCCCTATGGCGCTTGCTCCAGCGTGTTCAACCCGGCCTACATCTCAGGCGGGTCCAGCTCTGGCTCGGCGGTGGCCGTGGCGACGGGACAAGTGGATTTCGCGCTGGGTACGGATACGGCGGGTTCCGGTCGAGTGCCCGCGGCGTTCAACAATTTGATCGGCTGGAAGCCGACGCGGGGCGTCATCTCAAACGAGGGTGTCGTGCCGGCGTGCCGGACGCTGGATTGTGTTTCGGTCTTTACCCGAGATGTCGCAACGGCGGAGCGGGTCTGTGATGCGGTGGGTGCGCCGGGTGTGCCGGCGGCGTGGTCACAGGCTGGGTTCCGGTTTGGCGTGCCGCGTCCGGAGCAACTGGAGTTTTTTGGCGATACCGAAGCGGAGAAGCTTTTTGCCGCGTCAGTGCACCGGCTGATCGCTGCCGGTGGTTCGCCCGTGGTGATCGACTATCAGCCGTTTCTCGAAGTGGCACAACTGCTCTATTCCGGCCCCTGGGTGGCGGAGCGCTATGCCGCCGTGGGCGAGTTTCTGGAAGCCCATGGCGAAGCGGCCCACCCCGTGGTGCGCGACATCATCCTGGGGGCGAAAAAACATTCCGCCATCGACACGTTCCGCGCGATGTACAAGCTGGAGGATCTCCGGCTGAAGACGCTGGACACCTGGAAGCAGATGGATGTGCTGTTGCTGCCGACCACGGGCACCACCTACACCATCGCGCAGGTGGAAGCCGATCCGGTGCGGCTAAACACGAATTTGGGTTACTACACCAACTTCGTCAATCTGCTGGATCTGGCCGCGTTGGCGATACCGGCGGGGTTCCGGCCGAACGGTCTGCCGTTTGGCGTGACGCTGATTGGCCCGGCCCAGTCTGACCGTTCGTTGCTCACCTTGGCCGCGCGCCTGGAAGAGGTGCAAGTGGCGGTGGTGGGCGCGCACTTAAGCGGCCAGCCATTGAACAAGCAACTGATCGAGCGTGGGGCTCGCCTGATCAAGACCTGCAAGACCGCCTCAGACTATCGTCTGTACGCACTGGCCAACACGACGCCGCCCAAGCCGGGCCTGGTTCGGGAAGCGGGCTTTGCAGGCACGGGCATTGAGGTGGAGATCTGGGCGATGCCCGTGGCCCGCTTTGGCAGCTTTGTCGCACTGATCCCGGCGCCGTTGGGGATCGGATCGTTAGTCCTGGATGACGGCAGTACGGTGAAGGGCTTTATCTGCGAACCGGGTGGAATTGCGGGTGCGCGCGACATCTCGGGCTTCGGCGGGTGGCGCGCTTATCTGGCCTCGCGCTAGGGGAAGCTCAAAGCAGGTCCGGGTGCCATATACTTGGCATTTCCGGAGCCCACTCATGAACTGTTCCTTCTTGCGCGTTAGCGCCCTTTTCGCCACGATCGCCGGTGCCACGCTGCTATCGGCCCAGACACCGACTGCAGCACCCTCAGCAACACCACCTGCGCCCGCGGCCCCCAAGCCGAACCACAACATCCATTACCGCTTGGGCCCAGATTCGCTGGAGCATGAAGGGGTTCCCAAGGGCACGATCAAAGGACCGTTCACGCTGCCCAGTGAAGTCTACCCGGGCATGCAGCACACCTACTTTGTCTATGTGCCCGCGCAATACGATCCAGCGGAACCGGCCAGCTTGACCGTCTTCAACGATGGCCAGGCGATGATGCATCCTCAGGGCGATGTGCGCTTGCAGAACGTGATGGACAATCTGATCTACCGGCGCGAGATTCCGGTAATGATCGGCGTCTTCATCAACCCCGGCCGCCGTCCGGATCAGCCGGAGCCAACGATGAGCGAGTGGGGTGACCGCACGACCAACCGGCCCGCCGAATACAACACGCCGGACGGTAAGTACACCAAGGTGATCGTCGATGAGCTGCTGCCCGCGTTGAAGAAGGAGTACAACATCTCCGACGACCCGGAGCGGCGCTGCATCGGCGGGGCCAGTTCCGGGGCCATTGCCGCCTGGATGGTGGCCTGGGACCGGCCGGACCAGTTCCGCAAAGTCATCAGCGTCGTCGGCAGCTTCGTCAACCTGCGGGGCGGCCACATCTTTCCGGACCTGATTCTGAAGTCAGAAAAGAAGCCGATCCGCATCTTTATGCAGGATGGCCGGAACGACAACCGCGGCCTGGGCCGCACCGGTGTCTACTCACAGGATCGGGACTGGTTCTATCAGAACATCCGCATGATGAAGGCACTGACGGCCAAGGGCTATGACCTGAACTACACGTGGGGCATCAATGAACATGGCCAAAAGATGGGCGGCCCCATCATGCCCGAGATGATGCGTTGGATCTGGCGCGACCATCCGGTGTCAGATGACCCCAATGACATGGTCGAGCGTTCCTTTAATGAGCCCAAGCTGAAGGCCAAGCCGTAAGCCCGGTCGGCTTAGCGCAAGCCCAGCTTCGGCACTTCCGCGCGGTGGTAGTGGAAGCTTTCGCCCCAGGTCATGACGGCCAGCGGATAGGGGATATCCCAGAACCGGGTGTAGGTTTGGGTATAGTCTTCCCGATGGTCCACCGTGTGGGACATCTCGTTCTCGTGGCTGGTGATCACCAACTGCGGATTGACGCCGCGCACGATGCGGCCCACTTCCCGGCTCCAGGCGTTGGGTAGCAGCACGTCCACTTGGTGCTGGCGGCCGATTTGGGCGATCCAGTCAAAGTCGCTGCCGGGCTTGTCTTCGTCATTCCACTGGTCCCCGGTTTGCATCACGGAAAGCCCCTCGGGCGAGATGACCAGGTGGAGATTGTTCAGCACGGGCGGGCCTTGATGGCCGGGGTAGGCCACAAATTTCAATGTCTGGCTGCCACCGCGGACCGGCACGCTGTGGACGATCTCCGTGCTGCGTTGCGGGTAGATTAGCTTGGTGGCAAACTCCGGCAGGTTCTTCCACAACCCTTCGGCGGCGATCACGGGCTTGTTCTGGGCCAGGAATAGGCGCACGACACTTTGGTTGGCATGGTCGTTGTGGAAGTGGCTGATGAAGTGGGCGTCGGCCTGCTTCACCAGACGCTCCATCAACTCCGGTGGCACCGCGAAGCCGGGAATGGACAAGCCGGGGACAATGTCGAACACATAGGACACGGTGGGCGTACGCACCAGGAAACCGCAGTTGTAGAGCTTCCAGATACGCATCCCGCTTTCCACCTTGGTCTGCTCAATCTCTTCAATCGCGCGGCGCATGCGGTTCACATAAAACTTCTGGACCAACTGGTTGCGGGGCGCGGATTCCAGATGGAGAATGTCGTCCAGCCGAATCAGTGCCGCACGGCGCAGCGGATGTTCGGGGATGGAGGGGTGATAGTTGGCCAGGATGAAATCCACCCACTGGAGAGACCGGTCCACCCATTCGTCCGGCGCATCAAACAGCTCCGGCGCAGTGAGCAGGCGGCGCTCCGACCAAACGAATGGCTTGGAAGGCTTCTCGTCATCCGGCACGCGGACTTTGCCCGGAGGGACGATCTGGCTGAGTGCCGGTAGTGCCGAAAGCCCCCCAGCAAGGGCGAGGAAAACCAGTTGGCGTAGCATAAGGAGCCTCTCTATCTTAAGGATGGCGGATCGCCTTCGCCGGACCCACCGGGCAACCGCTCAGTGGGTGGCAAAAAAGAAGGGCCACCCCGGTGGGCGGCCCTCTGGTTGATCAAACAGGAATGGCGATCAGAAGGTAAACTTCAGCGCCAGTTGGATCAACCGCGGGTCAAACGTCGAGGTCACTCGGCCGTAGGCACCATTGCGGCGGTCGATCACCGGAGCGTTGAAGTTGGTCTTGTTGAACAGATTGAAGAACTCGGCCCGGAAGTTCAAGCGCGACACTTCATTCATCGGGATCTTGAAGTTCTTCTGGATCGACAAGTCGGTCTGATAGAGCGGGAAGCCGTAGACGCGGTTCCGGCCCAGATTGCCGAATGGGGCCGCGGCGGTGGCGATGGCCACGGCATCGGGGTTGAGATACTGCTGCAGGTTCTGACGGCGCGGGTCGCTGGAGGGCAGCACCAGGTCACCACCGACGTAGTTGGGACGCAGCGCCACGTTGCCCAGGAAGTCCGCCTGGCCATCCGACAGGAAGGCCTGCGTATCGCCATAACGGATGTTGAGCGGCTGACCGCTGTTCAGCGAGACAGTGGAGGAGGCCTGCCAGCCACCGATCAGGGCATCGAGCACCGGGTTGATGCTCTTGCCGAAGCGCTGGCCGCGACCGAACGGCATGGTCCAGACCAGGCTGGAGGTGTTGTTGAAGCGCTGATCAAAGCTGGACGGTCCCTTGTCGTTGTTGGGGTTGTTGATGTCCTGCGGATTGGGCGAGCCACCGTTGGTGGTCTCCAGCACTTGGCCCACGTTGTCGATGGCCTTGGCGTAAGTGAAGGAGTTCAGGAAGACCAGGTCGCGGCCGCGATGTTCAAATTTCACCTGCAGTCCGTTGTAGTTCGAGAAGCCGGTGGGGACCACACCGGTGATGTTGCCGAAGCCCTGATACGGGCGGCGCGCATTCAGCGTGCCCAGAGGCGTCTGGCCCGCGGCCAGTTCCGCCGCCGTGATCGGGCGGGCCTGGTTGAAGTCACCCAGTAGCGGCAGCAGGCTGCCCTTGTTGCCCACGTAGGCGACATCAAGGAGGGTCTTGCTGGTCAGGCTGTACTGCATGGTGAAGTGCCAGTTCTGGATGTAGCCGAACGGCATGTTGCGCTGCATGTAGAGGATCACGTTGCTGGGCAGGCCGGTGGGGTAACCATCCTGCGTCCGGCGGAAGCAGTTGGCGAAGGTGTTGCCCACACAGACGTTGCCGAGGGCGTTGGCACCCTGCTGTTGGGAGAACCGGGTGACAAACGGAGCATTGGTGCCCATCACTTCGGCGGAAGCCATGCGGTTCCAGTAGTTGTAGCCCAAGCCATAGCCGCCACGGAGCACGATCCGCTTGCCCAGCTGATAGGCCGCGCCGATGCGCGGAGCGAAGTTGTTCTTGTCCAGGTCACGCAGGGAGCGATCGGTGATGCCGCCATCTTTCGCCAGCACCAGTTGACGCGTGGCGGGGTCGAAGTTCGACTGGCGATTGTCAGCCGTGTACATGGGGCTGGTCAGTTC
>JBIKMK010000181.1:0-7277 GCA_044359315.1 Bryobacteraceae bacterium
CGGCAGTACCGCACAATCCCCTCGCTTCAGCACTACGTGCTGGTGGACCAGTTCGCGATGCGTGTCGAACACCACCGGCGCCAGCCTGATGAGAGTTGGGTGGGGCAGTACTTGGACAAGCCCGAGGATGAGCTACGTCTCGACCCGATTGGCGTCGTGATCCCGCTGCATTTGATCTATGCCCGGGTGGAACTGACACAGGAAATCATCGTTCCCGATACCTTGCTCGGACTGCCGCGCAACTAGCCCCGATCTCCGCATAAACTGGTGGGCATGCATCTTTCGCGCCGCGCCTTCCCGCTGGTTCTGGCTTCGCCGCTGCTGGCGGCCCACCGCACTCGCATTGCGGTCTCCACCTACTCCTACTGGCACTTCCGCGGACCCAAGCCTGACATCGAAAAGCTGCTGCCGAACGCCGCTGAGATTGGCTTTGATGGCGTCGAACTGCTGCACCGTGGCATGGAGAGCGAAGAACCGGCCTACATTGCCAAGATCAAGCGCCTGGCGGCCGCCTACGGCATGTCCTTGCCGATGCTGTCGATCCACCAGGACTTTGTTTCGCCGGACCCGGCAGAGCGGCAGAAGAACATCGACCATACGGTGCACTGCATGCGTCTGGCGGCGGCGCTGGGCATTCCCTATGTGCGCTTGAACTCCGGCCGCTGGAAGACCATCAAGAGCTTTGACGACCTGATGAAGGTGAAGGGCGACGAACCACCGCTGCCCGGTTATGTCGAAAAGGACGCCATCGATTGGTGCGTCGGCTCAATTGAGAAGTGTCTGCCGGAAGCAGAGAAGCTGGGCGTGTCGTTGTGTCTTGAAAACCACTGGGGCCTGACCACCAAGGTGGAGACGCTGCTGGCCATCTGGAAGCGGGTGAACTCGCCGTGGCTGGGCCTGAACGTCGACACCGGCAACTATCCGGGCGACCCGTACATCGGCTTGTCGGCGCTGGCCTCCAACGCCACCATCGTCCAAGCCAAAACCTACTACGGCGGCGGCGAATGGTACACGCTGGATCTGGACTATCCGCGCATGGCGGGCATCTTGAAGAAGGCCAATTTCAAGGGCTGGGTGTCGCTGGAAATGGAAGGCAAGGAAGACCCGGCGACGGCCGTACCGAAGAGCTACGACGTGCTGCGCAAGGCGTTTAGCTAGAACTCCTGCTGTGGCGGCAGGCGCGCGATCAACCAGTCGAGCATCGCCCGCTGGATCTCGTAGCCGCCGGAGCGGGCTTCGATGTTGACGTACCGCTTGCCCTGCAGAGCGCACTGGCGTGAGAGCGAACCATCATCAGGCGGTGGAGCGCTGGATTGCAGCACACAGTTGAAGGGCGAAGTCTCCATCAACGCGAAGTCTCGCGCCGAGGTGGCCAGCATGAAGTCACCGGGGCGGGCGGGGTCTTTGAAGCTGACTTTCTGGCTGAGCGGAATTTCGGTCTCGATCGAGTAGCCCACGCCGTTGTTGTGCAGTGCGATCAACACACCACCGTCGCGAGGCAGCAGCGCGTCGAGCAGCTTAGGCCTCTGCTGATCGAGGTGCAGACCGGCGTTGATCAACTGCGCTTCGCTCCACTGGCGGTTGCGGCGGCGGAGGCTGCGGTCGGCTCCGGCGTGGGAGAACAGGCGGTTGGGATCGATGGAGCCGCCAGAGATGGGGACCTCGCGGCGTTCACTTTCGACAAAGAAGCTCAGGCCAGCCGGGGCGGCCTGTTCCAGCACGGTCCGCGCGGTCGACTCGTCGCCATGTATGTGCAGAAAGCGCCAGCTGGACCTTCCGCGGGCCACCACCCGCAAGCGTGTATCGGCAATTTCCAACGCGCGCCGCCCGAAGGGCCAAATGGCGGCCAAGCCCAGTGCCACTTCACGGCGAGTGCGGCCTGGAGATTCCGGTGTCATGGTCAAGCTCAAAGGAAAACCATGATCGCAGAAGCCGCGGCATCCGGAGAAGAGGCCCTGCGCGCCCGCCTATCGCGTGGCAGTAACGCGAGGAAGGCCCACGCCCGGCAATAGAGCGATGTCCGGGCTACGGAACGCGTTTGCCTGAACCGTTCGGCCTCCGGGTGGGCACCGCCGCTTCGGGCAAGGGGCGTTCCTCCGGAGGTGTCTCGGGCGGGACTGGTTCGGTTTCCCCAGCTTCGTCGGACGCGGCTGAGAACTCCAGTTCCCAATCAGATGAACCCATGACATACAGCCGCGCCACTTTCCCGGCCCGCGTGTCAGTACCGTCCTCTTCCAGGCCGATCACCTGCGGGTAATAGCCAGGCTTGATCGGGATCTGACTCAGGTTGAGCAGTTTCCGGGGTTGTGTCCACGAATCGAGGCGTCCCTCTGCAGAGAAAGTGACGTAGACGCCCTCTTGCGGCCAGCCGGGCTTGCAGCAAGAGCGATTCATCAGGATCACGTAGCGCTCCAGGTGAGTGTTCCAGTGGATCGAGGGGCCCCAGAAAGAATCGGCGTCACTTTGTTGCCAGGCCTGCCTGGCGGGGAAGACCGGCGAGGTTTGGCCGCCCAGGCCCGGTTCCTCCCACAGGCCCCTATAATACTTCTGGACCTTGCCGGCCGGCGAGAAACGATCAGCGAAGGCCAACCGGGCAATCACGACGCCTTGATTTTCAACCGGGCCGCCATAGTTCGTGAATAGGAAGTAAAAGTACTCCCGCGATTGATCGAGCACCACGGAGAAGTCCCCATGCCCGGTGGCGAAGAAGCCATTCTTGGCCCCGCAGTCGGCCCGGTCACCCGATTCCAGCACAATGCCCAAATCCTGAATCGAACGTCCGCCATCATGGGACACCGCGGCACCAATCTTGGGGGCCGTCAGGCCAGAGGAGCCGCACACGCCACCGGGCTCATGGTGATACCACCCAAACACCGTGCCATCCTCGTCCCGCCAGGCGGCTTCCATCCACAGCGGCCGGTATTGTTGCTTGGTCACGTCAACCGGCTGGGAGTTCCAGAAGCTAAACAGGCTAGTGGCCTCGCTCAACATCAGCGGATCGCCCGTCGAGGTGAACAGCCGCAAGACACCATCAGCCCAGAAAGCGGAACTATTTCCGTCGACGTGCGTCGGCAGACTGTGGCGTACCGCTGGCCGCACCGTCGCTGTTTGACCCCATGCGGCGCTGGCTGACGCGGCCAGGGTTAAGCCCAATAGAGATCGAAGGCAGAATTGCATCTTTCTGTTTGACGGTGCCGGGTGCCTGCCGGTTACGTCAAGCGGCGGCGGCGGGAAATCAGAAGGGCAACAGCCCGGTGAAAACCCGGTGTCATAATCAAGACTGAAGGAGAAACTATGATCGCAGAAGCCGCGCCGTCCTCGTCGCCGGTCGCCTCCGAGGCTGATCTGGCGCTTGAGCTGAACCCGTGGGTAGCCGCCGAGACCCGCTTTAATCAGGCCGCTAAGGCGTTGAAGCTGGACGAGGGGATGCAGAAGGTTCTCCGGACGCCGACGCGTGAACTGACGGTCTACATTCCGGTGGTGCTGGATGACGGCCGCATCGAAGTGTTCACTGGCTATCGCGTTCAGCATTCCATCGCGCGCGGTCCGGCCAAGGGTGGCATCCGTTTTGCGAAGGACGTTTCGCTGGACGAAGTGCGCGCGCTGGCCGCGTGGATGACGTGGAAGTGCGCGGTGGTGAACATCCCTTACGGCGGCGGCAAGGGCGGCGTGATCTGTGAGCCCGACATTCTTTCGCCCTCGGAACTGGAGCGCATCACGCGCCGCTATACGGCGGAGCTGATCGATTTTATTGGCCCGGAGCTCGACATCCCGGCGCCCGACATGAACACCAACGAGCAGACCATGGCCTGGATCATGGACACCTACTCGATGCACAAGCGCCACGCCACGACGGCGGTCGTCACCGGTAAGCCGCTGGCGATTGGTGGCTCGCGCGGCCGCACGGAGGCGACCGGTCGAGGCTGTCTGATCGTGACGCGGGAGGCGATGAAGCGCCTGGACATGGACCCGGCGACGGCTCGCATTGTGATTCAGGGCTTCGGCAACGTGGGCGGCATGGCGGCCAAGCTGATGAAGCGCGAAGGCTACAAGATTGTCTCCATCATTGAGTGGGACGCGGCGGTCTACAACAAGAACGGCCTGGACATCGAAGGCTTGATGAAACACCGCAAAGAGACCGGCTCCATTGCCGGCTTTGCGGAAGCCGAAGACATGGACCTGAACGAAGCGCTCTACCAGGAGTGCGAAGTGCTGGTGCCGGCGGCCAAGGAGAACGTCATCACCTCACAGAATGCCCACAAGCTGCGGACGCGGGTGTTGTGCGAGGGCGCGAATGGCCCCACCACGGCGGCGGCAGATCCGGTGTTGCGGGACCAGAACGTCTTTGTGATCCCGGACATTCTGGCCAACGCGGGCGGCGTGACGGTTTCCTATTTTGAATGGGTGCAGGACCGCCAGGGCTACTTCTGGAACGAGAACGAAGTGAACAACCGCCTGCAGGAGATCATGGTGTCCAGCTTCCAGGACGTGGTGGCCTATGGCCAGTCCAAGAAGGTGGATAACCGTACCGCTGCCTACATGCTGGCGCTGGAGCGGGTGGCGCATGCCATCAAGCTGCGCGGACTGTACGCGTAGTTGATGGACGCCGCACGCACGCCGCTGATGCGGCAGTATCACTCGGTGAAGGAGCAGGTGCCCGGCGCCCTGCTGCTGTTCCGTCTGGGCGACTTCTACGAGCTGTTCTACGAGGACGCCGTCACTGCGGCCAAGGAACTTGAGATCACGCTCACGGCCCGCAACAAGGAACAAGGCCAGCCTATTCCAATGTGCGGCGTGCCGTATCACGCGGCGGAGAACTACATCGCGCGCCTGGTGCAGCGGGGATATCGCGTCGCCATCTGCGAGCAGATGGAGCAGCCCGGCCCAGGTAAGAAGCTGGTGCGGCGGGATCTGACCCGCATCGTGACGCCGGGCACGGCGACTGATGCTGGCCTGTTGCGATCGGGCGAGAACAACTGGCTGGCGGCGATTCTCCGCGATGGGACGCGGGCGGGCCTGGCCTTTGCGGATGTCTCGACGGGCGAGTTTCGCGCCACCGAACTGGAGGCGGCCGAAGCGGCGCTGCTGGTGGAAACGCTGGGCGCGCGCGAGATCCTGGAGCCGACGCGGCTGCCGATGGAAGCGTGGATGTTCGGCGCGGACTATGGCGACCGCACGTTGAAGGAGCACTTCTCGTTGCTGTCGCTGGATGGCTGCGGGTTGGGCGGCAAGCTGCTGGCGGTGGGCGCGGCGGGCGCGATTCTGCATTACCTCAAAGACACGCAGCGGGCCGCGCTGGACCACCTGGACCGGCCGGGCTGGTTTGAACGCTCCGCCGCGATGATCCTCGATCCGGTGACGGTGCGCAATCTGGAACTGGTAGAGCCGCTGTTTGCCGAGGACAAGGGGTCGAAGCAAGCCACGCTGATCTCGACCATTGACCGCACGGCCACGGGTCCGGGAGCGCGGCTGCTGCGGCGGCGGCTGCTGCAGCCATCGTTTGACCGCGCCGAGATTGAAGCTCGCCTGGATGCGGTGGCCGAGTTGGCGGGGGCCACGATCACCCGCACGGAGATCCGCAAGGTGCTGGGGCGCATTCTCGACCTGGAGCGTTTGCTCGCGAAGGTGACGCTGGGTTCGGCGAATCCGCGGGAGCTGCTGGCCCTTGGCCGGTCCGCGGCGGAGTTGCCGGAGCTGGCGCGGCTCACGGCCAGCTTGACCACGGCGCAGCGCGTCGAAGAAACGCTGGATGATGTGCGTCAGCGCATCTTGTCGACGCTGGCGGATGAGCCGCCGATTGACTTGACCGATGGCGGCACCATTCGCCAGGGCTGTTCGAGCGAGTTGGACGAACTGCGCGACATCCAGACCAATGCCAAGCAGTACATCGCCAGCATTGAAGCCCGCGAGCGGACGCGCACCACCATCCAGTCGCTGAAGGTCCGCTTCAACAACGTCTTTGGCTACTACATCGAGGTCTCAAAGCCCAACCTGCCGCTGGTGCCCGCCGATTATGAGCGTAAGCAGACCCTTGTCAACGCGGAGCGCTTCACGACGCCCGAGTTGAAAGAGCTGGAAGTGAAGATCCTCGAAGCGCAGGATCGGATTCTCACCATCGAGCGCGCCATGTTCGACGAGATCCGCAAGCATGTCGCGGCGGAAGCGAGTCGGGTCCGGGCGGCCGCAGCAGCCGTGGCGGCGGTGGATGTGGAAGCCGCGTTGGGCGAGCTGGCGGTGGAGCGGCGCTATGCCCGCCCCAAGTTCTCCGATGACGGCATCCTGCAGATTGAAGGCGGCCGCCATCCAGTGATTGAGGCGCTGGCGGAGCGCGATGCGCAGCGCTTTATTGCCAACGACCTTTACCTGGACCCGGCCCGTTTTCTGGCTTTGATCACCGGCCCCAACATGGGCGGCAAATCAACTTACCTGCGGCAGGCGGCGTTGATCTCGATCATGGCGCAGATGGGCAGCTTTGTCCCGGCGTCGGCGGCCACGCTACCGGTGGTGGACCGTGTCTTCACCCGCATCGGCGCGGCCGATAATCTGTCGCGCGGCCGGTCCACGTTTATGGTGGAGATGACCGAGACGGCGCTGATCCTGAACACGGCCACGGCGAACAGCTTGATCATCTTGGATGAGATCGGACGCGGCACCTCCACTTACGATGGCTTGGCCATTGCCTGGGCCGTGGCGGAGCATATCCACCATCAGATCCGCGCCAAGACCTTGTTTGCGACCCACTATCACGAACTGACGGTGCTGGAAGACACGTTACCCGGGGTGATCAACCTGCGGGTGACCGTGAAGGAGCGGGGCGACCAGATCATCTTCCTGCGCAAAGTGGAACCCGGTGCCGCCGACAAGAGCTACGGCATTGAGGTGGCGCGACTGGCGGCGTTGCCCGATGCCGTCATCACACGCGCCCGCCAGATCTTGAAGCTGCACGAGAAGACAGAGCGCGCGGTGTCAGGCGAGGCATCGCCGGAGCCGGTCCAGATCCGTTTATTTGAGCCCGTCACTGGCGACATTGCGGAGCGCATCCGCGCCTTGCAGTTGGACGAACTGCGGCCGATTGAAGCGCTGCAAGTGCTGGCGGATCTACAGAAGCAGTTGCGCCAATGAGCAACATCCAGGGAGGCCCACGATGCGGGTAGCGGGAATCATGTCGGGCACTTCGCTTGACGGCATTGATGTGGCCATTGTCGACATCCGGGGCCGCAAGCTGAAGGTGGAGGCATTTTCATCGACGCCCTATCCGCGCCGGATCCGTGAGGCGA
>JBIKMK010000380.1:0-4818 GCA_044359315.1 Bryobacteraceae bacterium
ACGACTGGTACATTCTTGACCATCGGAAGGTAAGGAAGCTCAATTGCCATACGTAACACGATTCTGGCGCGCGCAATGCCCCGGTGTCAAAGGAATATCCGCGACGGGCCCGGAACACAAAAGCCGCGCTTCAATTCCGGGATTACAGGTCGGCGTCGGCCTGGAAACGAATCAAGGCCGGGACTCACCCATTTTGGCCTTGGCGAGTTGCAGCCGCTCCCACAGCGCCGGGTTCTCTTGAGCTAGCGGGATCGCCTTCCCCTCGAACTCACGCTCAGTTTCTTCCAGATGGCGGTCGATCGCAGCCTGATGATCCAGATAGAACGCGATCGCCCCGTAGATCTGGGAGCGCTTCAATGACGGGAAGTCCTCTTGAATGGCCTCGGGCGACTGCCCTTCGTTGAACGAGAACACGACCGAATCCAGCGAAATCCGCGTTCCGGCGATGTAATAGCCTCCGTGGCGCTGTTCGATGTACTCGCTGTGCATGGCTCAACTCCCTGTCGTGATTATAACGGCTGCTGGCTCCGGAAGAAGGCTGGAGACCGCTTGCTGACGCGCGCGGCTCAGAAGGCTCTGGCGTTGATTCGCTGAAACTTACTGAGCCACGACCGTGAGGGAGTGGTCTTCGCATCACTCTATCTCCGCGGCCTGCCCGGACTGCCCCGCCGAGAGTAAACTCGAAGAACAGGGCTGAAATGATCGCGCGACGCTATCCCATCATCATCGAATCAACTGGCACGGGCTATTCGGCCTATTCGCCGGATGTCGATGGATGCGTGGCAGTGGGCGACAGCGCAGAAGAGACGCGCCGGAACTTTCAGGATGCGCTGACGGCGCACTTTGAGGCCATGCTCGAAATCGGTGAGCCGATCCCGGAGCCGCACACGTCGGTCGATTACGTCGAGATCGCCGCGTAGCCTCGCGCAGCTTCCTCCAGCCTGCTAGATTGTCCAGATCGTGACCGAAGAACTCACTCCGCCCCGGCGGCGCTTTCTTGCGCTGGGGGCTAGCTTGGCGGGGGCTGTGGTGGCTTGCCGCAAGGCACCCGTGCCTTCTGAATCCGGGGCGCATATGCGTGCTTATGGCGAGCGGTCGCCGCATGAGAAGACCGTGCGCGTGGTCCGGGAGCTGACCAAGAGCTTGGGCACGGGCTCAAGCCGGACGCCGTTGGGGGAGTTGCATGGCATCATCACGCCTTCCGCGCTCCACTTTGAGCGGCACCATTCCGGCGTCCCCACGCTCGATCCCGCGGCGCACCGGCTGCTGGTGGATGGCCTGGTGGAGCGGCCGCTCAAGTTCTCGCTCGACGACCTGAAGCGATTCCCGTCCGCCTCCCGCATCTGCTTTATCGAATGCGGCGGCAACAGCATCGGGGAGCCGGGCGCGAATCTGCCGGATGTCCAGAAGAGCCACGGGTTGCTGAGTTGCAGTGAATGGACCGGCGTGCCGCTTTCGATCGTTTTGAAGGAAGCGGGCTTGAAGCCGGAGGCGACGTGGATGATCGCCGAAGGGGCGGATGCGGGCCGGATGTCGCGCAGCATTCCCGTGTCGAAGGCGCTGGATGATGCGTTTTTGGCCTACGCGCAGAACGGCGAAGCCTTGCGGCCGGAGCAGGGCTATCCGCTGCGGCTGCTGCTGCCGGGTTGGGAAGGCAACACGAACGTGAAGTGGCTCCACCGGCTGCAACTGGTGGACCAGCCCGCGATGTCGGCCAAGGAGACGGCCAACTACACGGACCTGATGCCCGATGGCAAGGCGCAGCAGTTCACGTTTGTGATGGAGGCCCGGTCGGTGATCACGCGGCCTTCGGGAGGGCAGAAGCTGGCGGGGCCGGGCTTTCATGAGATCACCGGCTTGGCGTGGTCGGGCTACGGCAAGATTGCGCGCGTCGAGGTCTCCACGGACGCAGGCCAGACGTGGACCGATGCGGAATTGCAGGCGCCGGTGCTGTCGAAAGCCGCGGTCCGCTTCCGGTACCCGTGGCGCTGGGATGGGAAGGAAGCGGTGATCGCGTGCCGGTGCACGGATGAAACCGGCTATCTGCAGCCGACCCGTGATGAGTTCATCGCCGTACGCGGCTTGAACAGCGGCTACCACTACAACGGCATCAAGCCGTGGCGCGTGAATGCGGATGGGACGGTGACCAATGCGTAGCTTGCTGTTACTGCTTTGTTCGGCGGGCGTGATCGCGGCCCAGAGCCAGCCTTATGGCTTGGGCCAACCCGCCACGGTGGCAGATACTGCGCAAAAAGAGCTGACCGTCTTCCCCAACGGCAAGGGCCTGCCGCCGGGCAGGGGCACCGCCGACCAAGGCGCGGCCATCTACAAAGAAAAGTGCGCCGAGTGCCACAACGAAAAGGGTGAAGGCCGGCCCGGCCAGTACCCTGCCCTGGTGGGCGGCATCGGCTCCCTCACGTCCGCCAAGCCGCTGAAGACGGTGGGCAGCTTCTGGCCCTACGCCACCACCGTCTGGGACTACATCCGCCGCGCGATGCCGTTCGATCATCCGCGCTCGCTTACGGCGGACGAGGTTTACGCGGTGACGGCCTTCGTGCTCCACCTGAATGGTCTGGTGGATCGGACGCAGGAGCTCAACGACAAGACACTGCCTTTGGTGAAGATGCCCAACCGCGACGGCTTTGTGCCGGACCGGCGGCCGGACATCAAGTCGAAGCGCTAGCGGCTGGGGTCAAGAAACCACTCCCTTGCGGCGAGCGGCTCGGTAACGCTCGAATGCTACCGAGCCGCGCGCCAGCAAGCGGTCCGCGTCCGCCATCAACCTAAAACTGAATGGGGCCAGTTGGAACGCCCCGAAAATCCGAGAGATGCGGTCCCAGCGCTCGGCGGGTAGCAAGGGGACGCCGATCGGCCGGTCGCCGCGGTAGCCTGTAAGGACGTGAGTGATTCCCAAGGCGACCAACGCTCCGGCGTGGTCCACAAGAAACTAACCGCGCACGCCAAAGCCGCGGGTTGAGCGTCCAAGCTCAGTCCAAAGGTTTTGGACCAAGTGCTGCCGCGCATCCCGCGGCTGGCGGACAGTAACGTTCTGGTCGGGTTTGATACGTCGGACGATGCCGGCGTCTACAAGCTAACGGAGACGTGCGCCTTGGTGCAGACCATCGACTTCTTCACCCCGATTGTGGACGACCCCTACACGTTCGGCGCTATCGCGGCGGCGAATTCATTGAGCGACGTCTTTGCGATGGGCGGCAAGCCGCTCAGTTCGTTGAGTGTGCTCTGCTGGCCCAAGTCAGGCGACCTGGAGACGCTGGAAGAGATCCTGCGTGGCGGCGCGGAAAAGATGATCGAGGCCGGCTGCGTGATCCTGGGGGGCCACAGCGTCGGCGATGACGAGCTGAAGTTCGGGTATTCCGTCACCGGCACCGTTCACCCGGAGATGATCTGGGCCAACACCGGGGCACGCCCCGGCGACATCCTCTCATTGACCAAAAGCATCGGCACTGGGGTGATCTCCACCGCCTTGAAGCGCGGTATCGCCAGCGATGAACACGTGGCGGCCTCGGTCGACTCCATGCTGCGGCTCAACCGGCCTCCGGAAGGCATCAAAGTGCATGGGTGCACGGACGTGACGGGTTTTGGGCTGCTGGGGCACGCGCGGGAGATGGCGCTGGGCTCGAAAGTCACGCTGGAGATCGATGCCGATGCGGTGCCTCTGCTGGCCGGAGCGCTGGAGTACGCCACGGCGGGAGCCATTCCCGGGGGCGGCAAGAACAACCGCGACTTTGTCATCGATTGCGTTGAGTACTTGCGCGACCTGCCTGCCGCGCTCGATGCCCTGCTCTATGACCCTCAGACCTCGGGCGGCTTGCTGATCTCGGGTCCGGTGGCCGTCGGCACGCCCATCGGCCGCGTGGTGGAACGGGCTGCCAAGCCATTGCGGGTGCGTTGATGCGGATCGCCCTGCTGTGTGGAACGGTGCTGGCACTGGCGGCGGAGGCTCAGGCGCTGGAGCGCTTTGAAGCAGTGGAACCGCACATGGGCACGCTGGCCCGCATCGTCCTCTACGCACCGGATGCGGCCCAAGCCAAAGCCGGCTTTGCGGCCGCGTTTGCCCGGATCAAGGCGCTGGAGGCAGCGCTCTCTGACTACCTTCCGACCAGCGAACTGAATCGCCTGTGCCGGTCCAAGCCCGGCGTGCCCGTGAAGTTGAGCCGCGATTTGTTTCGCGTGCTGGATCAGGCGCAGCGCGTGGCGCGGACCACGCACGGGGCATTTGATGTCACCGTCGGCCCCCTCACCAAAGCCTGGCGCGCCAAGCGCGAACCCACCGATGCTGAGCGGGAGGCCGTGGGCTACACCAAGTTGAAAGTCGAGGTCCGCACCCAGTCCGCCACCTTGCTGGCTCCGGGGATGCAACTGGATTTGGGCGGCATCGCCAAAGGCTATGCGGCGGAAGAAGCCATTCATCGACTGGAAGCAATGGGCCTAACCCATGCGATGGTCTCCCTGAGTGGCGATATCGCCGCCGGGGAAGCGCCACCGTTTCGTGACGGGTGGCGGGTGGAGTTAGGGCCGGACGGACGGCGCATTGAGCTGCTGCATCAGTCCGTATCCACCTCTGGTGACACGGAGCAGTTCTGGGAGCGCGACGGCATCCGGTTCTCGCACATCTTTGACCCGGAGCATAAGTCCGCTCTGCCGGCCGGCCAGATGGTGTCGGTGATCGGCATGCGGGGGATGTTGGCCGATGCGCTCTCCACCGCTCTGCGGGTGATCGTGAGCGAAGGTGGCGTCGAGAAGGCGCGTCACGTGTTGGATGATTTTCCTGGCTACACCGCCGTGTTTTCGACGAAT
>JBIKMK010000182.1:0-7251 GCA_044359315.1 Bryobacteraceae bacterium
CCAGCGTCTGTAGCTTGGGGTAGATCGACGGAATGCTTTTCAGTATCTCCGCCGCGTCTTCCACGGTGGTGCCCAGCAGGTCGGAGATGGAGAGGCCCTTGAACTTCACCTGCAACGTTTCGTGGTTGTAGCGGCGACCGCGGCAGACGTCGCAAGTGACAAAGACGTCCGGCAGAAAGTTCATCTCAATCCGCTTCAGCCCGTCGCCTTGGCAGGCCTCGCAGCGGCCGCCCTTGACGTTGAAGCTGAAGCGGCCCATCTTGTAGCCGCGCTCGCGCGCCTCCGGCAGCATCGCGTAGAGGTCACGGATCGGCGTGAAGGTTCCCGTATAGGTGGCGGGGTTGGAGCGGGGCGTGCGGCCGATGGCCGATTGGTCGATCTCAATCACCTTGTCGACAAACTCCAGCCCCGTGATCGAATCATGCGCCCCGGGCGCGGCCTTCGAACCATAGACATGCTGCGCCAGCGCGCGGTACAGAATATCGTTCACCAGCGTCGACTTGCCGGACCCTGAAACGCCCGTCACCACCACCAGCATGCCCAACGGAATCTCGGCATCGACATCACGCAAGTTGTGTTCGCGCGCGCCCCGCACCACCAACTTCTGCCCGTTGCCCGGCCGGCGCACCCGCGGCACGGGGATCTCGACCTTGCCTGACAGGTACTGGCCAGTTAGCGAGTTGGGGTTGGCGCGGATCTGCGCGGGTGTACCGCTGGCCACCACTTCGCCACCCAGGCGACCGGCACCCGGGCCGAGATCGACCACGTAATCGGCGCGGTCAATCGTGTCGGCATCGTGCTCCACCACCAGCACGGTGTTGCCCAGATCACGCAACTGCGTCAGGGTGTCGAGCAACCGGTCGTTGTCGCGAGGATGCAGGCCGATCGATGGTTCATCCAGCACATAGAGCACACCGCGCAGCTTGGAGCCGATCTGCGTCGCGAGGCGAATGCGCTGAGCCTCGCCACCCGACAGTGATTGGGCGGACCGGCCCAGCGACAGATACTGCAAACCCACCGCATCGAGAAACTGAAGGCGGTTCTTGATTTCGTCCAGAACGCGGCCGGCGATCTGGTGCTCACGGTCGGTCAGTTTCCAGTCGCGCGCCAGCGCCAACGCTCGACCCAGCGACATACCCGTGAAGTCCGCAATGCTGAGCTCCCGCACCTTCACCGCCAACGACGCCGGCTGCAGGCGGTGTCCGTGGCAAGTAACGCACGCGGTGGCCGTCATGTAGTCCGACAGCCATTCGCGATACCCGGCACCGTTGCCTTCGTAAGCCTCTTGCAGCGTGGCGATGATGCCGGGGAACTTGCCCTGGCCGTTCAGCAGAATCTCTTGTTGTTTGGCGGGCAAGCTGGCAAATGGCTGCGCAATGTCGATGTTCAGCTTCCAGGAAGCTTCCGCCAGGCGCTGGCCCATCGTGTTCGAACTGGCACCCGGGCCCAGGCCGCCATCCAGCAATGGCCGCGAGGGATCGACAATGATCTTGTCCGGATCAAACGACCAGCGGCTGCCCAGACCATGGCAGGTTTCGCAAGCGCCATAGGGCGAGTTGAACGAGAACGACCGCGGCTCAATCACCGGCACACTGGAGCCGCAGTTGGGGCACGCCAGCTTCTGCGAATAGAGGCTCTCCGGCTCACCGGCGCGGCTGACCACCACCACCGTGACGAGGCCATCGGCCATCTTGGTGGCCGTCTCAATCGACGCTTCCAGGCGTTTCTCGACGCCCTCCTTCACCACCAACCGGTCGATGACCACATCGATGGTGTGGTTCTTGCGCTTGTCGAGCTGGATATCCTCTTCCAGGCCGCGCAGTTCACCATCAATGCGAGCGCGGACAAAGCCCTGCCGGGCCAGCTTCTCCAGTTCCTTTTTGTATTCGCCTTTGCGTCCACGGGCGATGGGCGCCAGAATCATCAACCGCTGATCCTGCTCGCGGCCCAGAATCAGCTCGACAATCTGCGCCGTGGTCTGCCGGGTGATAGGGATGGCGCAATTGGGGCAGTGGGGTACACCAATCGAGGAATAAAGCAGGCGGAGATAGTCGTAGATCTCCGTGATGGTGCCCACGGTAGAGCGCGGGCTGCGGGACGTGGTCTTCTGCTCAATGGAGATGGCCGGTGACAAGCCGTCAATGGAATCCACTTCGGGCCGTTCCATCTGGTCCAGAAACTGGCGCGCGTAGGGCGAGAGCGTCTCCACGTAGCGGCGCTGGCCTTCCGCGTAGATGGTGTCAAATGCCAGCGACGACTTCCCCGAGCCACTCAACCCCGTAATCACGGTGAAGGAGTTGCGTGGAATCTCAACGTCGATGTTTTTCAGATTGTGCTGGCGGGCGCCATGCACAGTGATACGGTCGAGCATGAAGGGGGAACAGCCTTATTGTCCCATGCTTCGGAACCCCGCATGCAGGGGCGAACAGAAAGCAAAGCTCTACGGCTTCACCTTGGCCAGATAGATCGACGTCTTGCCTTCGTGGCTGGAATAGTAGCTGACCCAGATCAGCCCCTTGTGCCACACCATTCCGGCATAGCTGGAATCGCCGTTGGAGGGTAATTTGGCGAACTCGGTCAACGTGCCCTGTTCGGCATTCAACCAGCAGATCGACGTGCGCGTCGTGCCATCGTACAACCGGACCGCGGCCACCAGTCGTCCATCCGGCAGGGCGATGAAGTTGGGGCCACCGGCGCGGACGTTCATCTCTTTCCAGGTCCAGTCCCGATACGGGGCCTTGGCGCTGCCCAGCATCGCGTTGCCCATCTGGCCATTCACCGGATCCCGCCGCAGCAGGGCCAATGCGGAGCCATCCTTGCCGAATCGAATGGCGGACTCATTTGGGTAGCCGGGCACCTTCAGGTCAGCCACCAGTGTTTCGAACTTGGCCCCGGTAAAGCGGTAAAGCCGGACGCCGCGCGCGGCTGCTTGAGTGCGATAGCCAATGCCAAACGCTTCACGGCCACGCCAAGTGCTGCGCCACAGCCAGTAGTTCAAGTCGCCGATCGGCTCGCCTTTGGCCACTGGGCCAGGCTTTTCGGGCAAGGTCCACCGCAGAGTCTGGTGACCGGAGGAACGCGCGGCGGCGGCCATCACCTGCAATTGGCCCGTGGGAGTGATGCTGAGCTTGGGGTCCCGCAGATCATCGCCCGGTTGTTCGATCAGAGTGAACGATTCCCACTTGGTGCCGTTCTTGGACCGCAGGACGCGGATCTTACCGTCGCCTGAAACGTGCGCGGCCCCTTCGCGGAAGGTACAGAACCAGCGGTTGTTGTGCCGCACCAGATCCGTGAAGGCGTTGTGCGGCGCCTCATCCCAGATCTTTTTCACGTCCACCACCGTCTGCGCCAGTGCCGGTGTCGCGGCCAACCAGGCGGCCGTCATCCAAATTCCGAATCGAAGCATTCGCCTGAATTTTACCGTTACCGTAGCCCGTGATGATGGCAGCTGCGTTTCACGGCTGAGATTTTGTGGATGATAGGGAGCATGGCCCAGCTCTTCGCCGGCACATCCGGCTTCGCCTACGCGGCATGGAAGCCCCTGTTCTACCCGGAAAAGCTGGCGGCCAAGAAGTTTCTTGGCCACTATGCAACGCGGCTGAATGCGGTGGAAGTGAACTACACCTTCCGCCGGCTGCCGTCGGCTTCAACGCTGGAAGGCTGGTTGGCGGAGACGCCGCCGCACTTCAAGTTTTCGCTGAAGGCCCACCAGAAGATCACCCATTTTCAGCGCCTGACCCGGAGCGAGTTCACCGCTGTCTTCTTTAAATCGATGGACGTGTTGCGGGTGCAGAAGCGGCTGGGCCCGGTGCTGTTCCAGTTGCCACCCAACCTGGCCTGCGACCTGGCCAAGTTTGAGGACTTCCTGCAGGACGTGCCGGAGGACGTGCCCTGCGCGTTTGAGTTCCGGCACAAGAGCTGGTTTACCGAAGAGGTCTACCAGCTGCTGGAACAGCGGCGCTTGGCGCTGTGCCTGGCCGAATCCGACAAGCTGGTGGTGCCGGACCGGGTGACGGCGGACTACGTCTATTTCCGGCTGCGCAAGAGCGAGTACGCACCTGAAGAGCGGCAGGAGATCGGCCGCCGCGCGGGCGAACTGGTGGGATCGGGCAAGGACGTGTTCCTCTACTTCAAGCATGAAGAAGATCCGGCCGGGGCGCTCTACGCCGAAGAACTACTACACGGCCAGCAACACGCCACGGGCAGGTGAACCGGTGAGCTGCGCGATGGCGTAGACGTACCACTGCAGCTGCCGGACGTAGCGGCTCTCACTGGCGTCGTCGGTCTTGAAGTCCACCACAGTCCAGGTGGTGCCGTCGAAGAAAGCCAGGTCCACCACGCCGTCGAGCACGCGGCCATCGGGTAGTGGTAGCGTCACGGGAACCTCCCGCAGCGTGCGCTGGGCTTGCGCCGCCGCTTGCAGCAACGGGTGGGCCTGAGCCGCTTGGACGGCGGCCGCGGCGGATTCCACTTCTTCTTCCGATGCGCCCAGCGTTCGCGCGTGCAGTTCCAGCCGTCCATCGCAGAGCGCGGCGTGCACCAATTTTCCGAATCGCCGGCCGGCCGCGCGCAGGGGCGGCCGGTCCAGCGTGACCACTTCGATGGGCGGCAACTCCGGCGCGGCCTCGGCATCGACACTCGGCAGGAAGATCGAGCGCGTGGCCGCCACGCCCGCAGCTAGCATCAGCCCGCGAGCCTGGCGCCACTGCTGATAGGCCGTGTGGCTCTCCGCAGCCGGTTGGGCGGCGGTGCCTTTGGCGGTGAGCAGTTCCTCATCCTTCAAGCCCATGCGCGGTGCGACATCCAGCCGCAGCTCCGCCAAGCTGGCCCATGCCAGATGCGCCTTGCCGGGCCGCGCCTGGCTGATGGCCCGGTGCAACGGCGACAACCAGCCATCCACGTCCTCGCCCTGGATCGAGGGCACCACCAGCAGATCGCGGGCTCGCGTGGCGGCCACATACGCGACGCGAATCCCTTCGGAGCGTTCGCGTTCCAGCTCCTCCGGCTCGTGGTCGATCAGCTCCCAGGGCGCGCATTGCATCAGCCGCAACGCGCACAGTCGCTGCTGGCTGTTGATGTAGCGCTCTGGCTCCTTGGCGGCCAGGTTGGCCGTGATGTCACCCAGGATCACGACCGGAAACTCAAGTCCCTTGGCCTGGTGGACGGTCATCAGCCGGACACCATCAGCGCCTTCCTCAATCACCGGTGCCTCGGAGGCCTCACCCTTGGTGGACTGCGCCTCCAACTCTTCGACGAAGCCACGAAAAGAGGTTCCCCCGCTCGCTTCATACTGCCGCGCCAGATCCGCCACGCGATAGACATTGGCCAGCACCTGATGTCCCGCCGGGCGCATGGCGAACGCGGCATGGGCGCGGACTGCATCCAGCAGTGCGCTCACCGTATCCGCGGCCGGCCGCTGATTCCGCTGGCGATGCAGCATCCCCAACAAAGCCAGCGCCTCCGCGATAGGCGCGAACTCTTCGCTACTGGCAGGCGCTTCACGAAACGGATGCAGCCGGCCGCCGGCCAGCCGGTACTTGAGCAGCGTCGAATCCGGAATCGCAAATAGCGAGCCTTTCAGCGTGGCAAAGACACTCAGTTCATCGTCCGGCCATTCCACGGCCGTCAGCGCCGCCCGCAGTGTTTCCACTTCCTCGCGATGATGGAAGGACTTGGAGCCCACCAGCACGTGGCGGATGTCGCGCGATTCCAGGCCCTGCGTATAGTCGCGCGACAGGTCCCGGCCAAAGTTCACCAGACGCCGGAAGAGTATGCAGATGTGCTTGGCCTTCAGCGGTACCCACTCCTCTGCAGCGCGGCCCGGCAGGCGCTCCCGCACCTGATAGCCACTCTTGGTGACCAACCATTCGACGTAAGCGGCGACGGCATCGGGCAGTGATTCGTTGATGGCCGCCTTGGTGACGTAACCGCTTTTGCCCAGGGGCCGAGGCACCGGCAGAGCAACAATGGAGGGCTGTGAGTCCAGTGGCTGATGCTCGGGCACCAGCGCAATGTAGCCCGCTTGTCCCGTGCGCTCATCCGCGCGCATCACTGGTTCAAAGGCGGCATTCACCAGCTCTTGAATTGGTGACACCGCGCGGAAGCTGCGCGACAGAAAGACCACGCGCGCGCCTTCTTCCTCCAGCTGGCGGCGGACCTCGTGATAGAAGACCACGTCCGCGCGGCGGAACTTGTAGATGGACTGCTTGGGGTCGCCCACGATAAACAGCTTCCCGGGCGAAGCCAGCGACAACAGCAGTTCCGCCTGCAGAGGATCGGTGTCCTGAAACTCGTCGATGAACAGGTGCGTAAAGCGGCTTTGCAAATGGACACGGACCGCTTCGTTATCGCGCACCAGGTCCCGCGCCCGGATCAACAGATCGAGAAAGTCCAGCCGCCCGGTCCGCCGCTTCAGCTCGTTGTAGCGGTCGATCAGCGTCAGCATCTCCTCGCGCAAACTCACAGCCAGATCCGCGTCGGCACGTTGGCGGAACTGCTTCAGTGCCAGTTGCAGCTCTTCCACGCCCTTGCGCTTCAGATCGTTGAGGTCCATCAGCAGCTTCAGCAGCAGTGCTTCCAGCGCATCGTGGTCGCGCGCTTCCACCTCTTCATGCCGCTCCACCCACTGGGCAAACTGCTTGAGCGGCGCGAAACGCATCCCCACCCGCGTAGCCGCTTCCATCATCCGTGCCGTCAGTTCGTCAATCTCGCGGTTGCGGTGCCACTCCAGCCGCAGCCAGTCGGCCGGATAGTCGCGCCATTCCAGCAATTGCTTGGCGGCATAGCGGAGCCGTTCGGTGGGCGTATTGGTACTCCAACCCGGGATGGGCCGGATCAGGGCGCGGCGGAGGGCGGGTGATGGCTGATTCAACTGCTGCTGGAACCAGCCGCGGAAAGCGCGTTCGAACAGACGCTCCTGGCTGGCGGGGTCCAGTTCCTGGAAGCCGGGATCAACACACGCCTCCACGGGCCGCTCCCGCAGGATCTGCGCGCAGAAGGCATGGATGGTGCCGATGGAGGCCTCCTCCAGATGCTTCAACGCTTCTTCCAGCGCGGCTGAAGGAGCGGCTCGCAGCCGGGCATCGATTTCCGACCGCAGGCGCAGCTTCAGCTCTCCGGCTGCCTTGTTGGTGAACGTGACGGCGGCGATGTTGTCCACCTTCGCGTGGCCATGTTCCAGCAGCGCGACGATGCGCCGCACCAGTTCCGTCGTCTTGCCCGTTCCAGCCGCCGCTTCGACGACCAGGCTCT
>JBIKMK010000183.1:0-7245 GCA_044359315.1 Bryobacteraceae bacterium
GAAGAACTGCTCGCCCAGCACCAGAGTCAGTGAGCAGGACCAGTAAGTTCGGCCCGAGGGCAGCGTTCTGTTATGGGGGGTGATGATGCCGGACACCGCATTTTTGGGCCTGGGACGCACCGGCCCCACCGTATCGGTTAGCATCACAATGAGGGTCCTTGCGCCGGTTGTTTGACCGGGCCGTGACGGGCTGCTTTTCTTTGCGCTGATGGACTTCTTGCTGCACCGATACCGGAGCCTGACTGTGCTGGTCGTGACGATCCTGGCGCAGTTGGTGCTGCTGGCCTATCAGGTGAAGACGGGCGGTGATGTCCGGCTGATCCGCGTCTGGTCAGTGGAGGCGGTGACGCCGCTGGCGCGGGTGCTGGAAGGCATCCGGTCCAGCACTTCAGACTTCTTCAGCAACTACGTGGTCCTATCCGGCGTGCAGGCCGAGAACCGCCAGATGCGCGAGGAACTGGGCCGCCTGAAGATGGACAACCAGTTTCTGCGCAGCGAACTGTCGACGGCGCAGCGGGCGGAGGCCTTGGCGGTCTTCCAGAAACGTGCCCCGTCGAAGACCGTGGCGGCGCGCGTGATCGGGTCCAGCACGGGCACCAACGCCAAAGTGGTTTTTGTGGACCGCGGCTTTACCAGCGGCGTGCTGAAAGGCATGGCGGTGCTGACCCCGGACGGTATTGTGGGCAAAGTAATTGCCAGCTACCCGACCGCCGCTCAAGTGCAGTTGATCACCGATCCATCCTTTGCGGCGGGTGTGATCTCCCAGAGCAGCCGGGTGCAGGGAACGCTGAAGGGCCAGGGCCGCGGCGACTTGCTGGTGGACTATGTCCAACTGGAGCAGAAGGTCGAGAAGGGCGAGTGGTTCTTCACCTCCGGGGATGATCGCGTGTTCCCGAAGGGTCTGCCCGTGGGTCAGGTGAGCGTCAACAAACAGGGCACCACGTTCCGCGAAATCTATTTGCTGCCCAGCGGCTTCCAGCATGGCTTGGAGGAAGTGCTGATTGTGGTGGAGGGTGTGCATCAGCAGATTCCGGACGATGTTTCGGCGTTCAACCAACCCATCAAACTGATGCCGCCGCCCCCGCCGCCGGAAGGAAGCCCGGAATCCGGCAGCGTGGCCGCCCCCGACGGCGGTCCGCAACCATTGACCACGGATGCCGACCGCTTGCGGCAAAAGTACCGCGCCCTGGGCGAAGCACAATCGCACAAGTATGGCGAAGGCATGACCGCGCCGAACTACAACCAGCCGGTTCCGGCCCCAGTGCCGGGTGCGCCCGCAGGGACCACGGCGGCGGTGCCAGGCGCCGCGCCAGGAACGACGGCAGCGCGCCCGGTTCCGCCTGCCGCGGGCGTCGCAACCAAGGGCACGACCACGCCCGGAGCCACGCCTCCGGTAGGCGCTCCGGTGAATCCGGCGCCGCCCGCCACCAAAGCTCCGGCCACAAAGGCACCCGTAACGCAAGGGGCCGCTCCCGCCACCACCCCCGCGGTGAAGAGCACCACAACGCCCCCAGAGAAGCTTACAGAGAAGCTCACAGAGAAGCCTACAGTGAAGCCCGCGGTGCCCTGATGAGCGAATACACCGAAGCGATCATCCCGGGTGTCGGCCGCCGAAAGGCGGCGTCGCGGTATCGGCCGGCGGCATTTCTGCTGGTGCCGCTGCTGGCCATCCTGTTCCAGGTGTATGTGCCGCGCTTTATCGAGAGCGCCGCGAATCTGGAGTTGCCATTGCTGGTGACGGTCTATTTCTCGCTGATGCGGCGTCAGCCGATTGCGGGTACGTTGATTGGCGCGGTGATCGGCCTGGCGCAGGATTCGCTGAGCCACCTGCCGCTGGGGATGTTTGGCATCGTCAAGACACTGGTGGGCTATTTTGCCGCCTCGGTCAGCCAGCGCTTTGATGTGGAGAACCCGGCCATCCGGCTGATCCTGGGCTTCTTCTTTTACTTCTTCCACCAGTTCTTTTACTGGGTGTTGTCGCGGGCGCTGCTGAGCCAGCAGGTGGGCTTTGACTTGGTGCAGACGCTGATTGTGGGCGTGCTCAACGCGGCCGTTGGGCTGCCGTTGTTTGTGTTGCTGGATAAGCTGCGGCAAGACGACGTCGCGCTGGCGTAGCCGGGCTGGCGCTGGATTGAGACGGATCGCCCGGTTCATCCATGTCAACCATCTCTTCCGGGCGCAGGAAGACAATCTCCCAGTCTGAGATGCCTTGCAGGTAGAGGCGGGCCACGCGCCCCGCGAGGCGATCAGTGCCGTCTGGTTCCAGACCCAGCACCTGGGGATACCACTGGTGGGGAGCCTGCGGCTGATCCAACAGTTTGGCCGGTTGAGTGAAGTCGGCCGGGTGGGCCAAGTCCGTGTTGAACATCACATAGATGCCCTCCGTCGGCCAACCGGGTGCGCAGCAGCTGCGGTTGAGCAGCACGGCGTAGCTGTCCAGATGCGTATTCCAGTGGATGGACGGGCCCCAGAAGGCATCCGTATCGGGTCTCTGCCAGGACACTTTGGCCGGCAGAAGGGCGGTGAGGCGTCCCCCCAGTCCCGGTTCCGACCATTGGCCGTCGAAGTATTTCATCACCCGGCCCACGGGCTGGGCCCGGTCGGCAAAGGCCATGCGGGCTATCGCGATCCCTTGCTGACCCGGGTCACCAGCGTAGTTGCTGAATAGAAAGTAAAAGTACTCTCCGGCGCGGTCCAGGATCACCGAAAAATCGCCGTGCCCCCCGGCGAAGTAGCCGTTGAGCGCAGTGCAGTCGGGCGCATCGCCGGACTCAAGCACCAACCCCAGGTCAGAAAAGCTTAACCCACCATCGGTGGAAACGGCGGCTCCGATGGCGGGAGCGGTGAGTGAACTGCCGGGGCAAATGCCCTTGGGCTCATGGTGATACCAGGCGTAGAGGGTGCCGTCCGTGTCCTGATGGATCGCCTCAAACCAGAGCGGGTAATGGGTCCGATCATCTAACTCCACGGCGACGGGTGGGCTTTGGGAGAACTGATCCGGCCCGTCAGCCCGCAACGGGAAGCCGCCGGAGGTGAACAGATGAAACTGGCCGTCACGCCAGAAAGCAGGGCTATTGGAATCAGGCGGATTCGAGAATCGCGCCGTGGGTGCCAGACGCAGCACGGCCTGCTGAGCCCAGGCTTCACCAGCGGCAAAGACCACGATCAGCGCGGCGGCCAAGGGCGCTATAGGGCGCATGGTCATCATGGCGTAAAGCGGATGCCCGCATACCTCTATATATCTAGACTCTAGGAATGCTAGAAGGTTACGCGAAGCCCGCTGGCGCATTTATGAAGAATTGTGCCGGGCGGAGGCAGTCTATTTCATTCGTCTTCGCTAGACTATGAATTGGGCTTCCACGCTTGAATCTTTTTCCCCAAAGCCGCCCGAGCACTTTCTCTGATCGCCCGCTGCTGACGGACGACACGAAGGTGATTGCGGCCAAGCTCACCTTTTTCCATTACGCCGCGCTGGCGGTCTTTGTGTTTCTGATCACCGGGTTTTGGGAACTGCAGGTGGTGAAGGAGAGCATCTACTCCGAAGCCGCCGAGCGCAACCGGATCAAGAGCCGGCCGATTCTGGCACCCCGGGGCAAGATTCTGGACCGCGATGGCCGGGTGATCGTGGACAACCATTCGTCGTTTTCGCTGCTGCTGTCGCGCGAAAACCTGAAGGACGAGCACCTCAAGAACATCGCGGAAGGGCTGAATCTCGATCTGACGGAGCTCACCCAACGTCTGGCCCGCTACAAGAAGCGTCCGCGCTATGAACCGATCATCATCAAGGACGAATTGACCCCGGGCGACATTTCGTTTGTGGAGGCGCACCGCAACCAGGACACGTTCCCGGAAATGGAGCTGATCCACACCCAGCGGCGGTTGTATCCGCGTGATGGCCTGGCCGCGCACGTGATCGGGTACGTGGGTGAAATCAGCGAACCTGAGCTGGACCTGCCGGAGTTCATCAAGTACAAGCAAGGCGACGTCATCGGCAAGGATGGCATCGAGAAGCAGTACAACGAGATGCTGATGGGCACCGACGGCCAGCGCCGCGTGCTGGTGGACAACATGGGCAATGAGCGGCAGGTGCTGGAGAACAAGGAAGCCACGCCCGGCCAGCCGCTGCAATTGACGCTGGACCTGGATTTGCAGGCGGTGGCGGAGCTTTCGATGGAGGGCCGCCGGGGAGCGGTGGTGGCACTGGACCCGCGGTCGGGCGAAGTGTTGGCCATGGTCTCGCGCCCGGCGTTTGACCCCAATGCTTTCGCGGGACGCATTCCTACTAAGCTGTGGAACACCATCATCCAGGATCCGGACAAGCCGCTGTTGAACCGGGCCGTGCAGGCGCAGTTGGCCCCGGGTTCGACCTTTAAGCCGATCATGGCGCTGGCGGGCCTGGAGACGGGCGCGATCACGGAAGGCTTCTCCGCCAGTTGCGCGGGCGTGGCGAACTGGTACGGGCGCCCCTTCAAGTGTCACCAAAAGGGCGGCCACGGCCACGTGGAACTGCACAAGGCGCTGGCCCAATCGTGCGACGTGTACTTCTATGCGTTGGGCAACAAGATGGGCATTGACACCATCGCGCAATATGCCGAGATGGTGGGCTTAGGGCAGAAGACCGGCGTCGATATCCCGCATGAAGCTTCAGGCTTGGTGCCGTCGACCAAGTGGAAAATGCGCGCCTACCGGCAGAAGTGGTTCGCCGGTGAGACGATCTCGGTTTCGATTGGCCAGGGCGCGCTGATTGTCACGCCGATCCAGTTGGCCTCAGCCATTGGCGGGATGGCCACGGGCGGCGTCTGGCAAAAGCCGCACCTGGTGCGCCGCCGCGGAACGGAAGCACCGGCTCGCCGCGCGGAGCTGAACCTGGACAACGTCAATCAAGTGGTCTATGGCATGTTTGGCGTGGTGAACGAGGGCGGCACGGGCGTGCGGGCTCGTCTGGCCGGCGTTGAGGTTTGCGGCAAGACCGGGACGGCGCAGCTGGCCTCCAACGACTTCCTGAAGACCGCCGCCGGTAAGTCGATGAAGGATACGGCGTGGTTTGTCGGCTTTGCGAACAAGTCGCCGGAGATCATTGTGGTGGCCATGTTTGAAGCGGGCGAACACGGCAATCTGGCGGCGCCGATTGTGCGCGACGTGATCAAGAGCTACTTCGACAAAAAGGCCCGGATGACACCGCCGGAACCGGCCAAGGCACTAGCGCAGGCCCTGTTCCCACGGGAGCTGCCGCGCTAATGGCCTCCTACCGTTCCATCCGCGATCTTGATTGGACGCTGATCATTATCGTGCTGATCATCTGCAGCCTGGGCGTGCTGGAGATCTATTCGGCCACGCTCAACACAGACTACAAGAGCGCCTGGTGGAAGCACGTCCTGTTCACCGCCGTGGGTGTCGGGATGATGATGGTGGTGGCGCAGATCGACTATCACTCACTGCTGGGCCGCGTGCCGGCCATGTACACCATCTCCATCGCGCTGCTGGTGGTGACGTTTATTGTGGGCCCGAAGCTGTTGGGCGGACGGCGCTGGATTCCGGTTGCGGGCATGACGATACAGGTCTCGGAATTCGTTAAGATAGTGCTCATCCTGCTGGTAGCCCGGTATCTGACAGAATTGAAGTCGAACGGGGTGGAAGCGCGGGATCTGCTGAAGTTGGCTGTCCTGGTGGGAATCCCGTTTATTCTCGTCAATCGTCAGCCGGACCTGGGGACGTCGTTGACGTATCTGCCGATTGTGGGTGGGTGCGTGTTTTTGGCGGGCTTGCGGTGGCAGCATGTGGTGGCGGTGGCCTTGGTGGCGGTGGTGCTTCTGCCGGCCGCCTGGTTTGTGTTGGAGCCGTACCAGAAGGCGCGGTTGACGACGTTTATGGACCCGGATGGCGACCCCAAAGGGCGGGGCTATCAGGTGATCCAGTCCAAGATCGCGGTGGGCAATGGTGGAATTTGGGGCCGTGGCGTGACGCGCGGTTCGCAGACGCAGTTGCGGTTTCTGCCGGTGAGTTTGACCGATTTTTTGTTTGCAGCTTTCGCCGAAGAGCATGGCTTTGTCGGCGTGGTGGTGGCGCTAGGATTGTATTTTCTGTTGATCCTGCAGATTATCCAGACCGCACAGATGGCTCCGGATCGAGCCGGGCTGTATGTGTGCATGGGGGTAGGGTCACTGTTGTTGTTCCACGTTTTTGTGAACGTCGGGATGTTGGTGGGCCGGGTGCCGGTGGTCGGCATTCCGCTGCCACTGATGAGTTCCGGCGGATCGAGTTTGTTGAGCGTGTTTTTGATGCTGGGGTTGGTGCAGAGCGTGCGGCTCCGGCGGTTTGTGAATTAAGCAGTTTTTTGGTTTTTCGAATTATTGGGATGGCTCGGACTGATGCAGGCGCTGATTGTTGCGCCGCCGGCCGGGTTCCGATGAGCGAAGCATTGCCAGGGTGCTGGGCGCCTGGCCCCGTTTAAGTGGCCCATCGTTCGTCGTGTATCCGCCCTCAAGCTAACCGGGTCTCCCGTTGAAGGAGTTGCCCATGGGCAAGGAATTAGTGATTTCCAGCGGCCGTCATGAGACGAAGCTCGCGATTCTAGAAGACGGTCAATTGTGCGAGATCTATTTCCAGCGCGGAAATGAATACTCGCTGGCAGGATCCATCCACAAGGGACGCGTGACGCGCGTTCTGCCCGGTATGCAGTCGGCTTTTGTCGACTTAGGGCTGGAGCGGGACACCTTTCTCTACGTCACCGACTTTTTTGAAGAGTCCGGTGAAGACTTTGATCGGGTGGGGGATGACCGAAAGGGTGGCCGGTCCGGCCAAGGCCAAGGAGGCGGACGCCGCGAAGACAATCCATCTCGCCGCGACGGATCGTCCCGGCCTGAACCCGCCATGCGCCTGGAACCGGCGATGCGCCCCGAACTGGCCCCACGTCCGGAGCCAGCCATCCGCGAAACTGTCGAAGCCGCCGTTGAGGGGACCGTTGTACCGGCGGAAGGTGTCGCGGCCGATGCCGCAGCAACCTCAGTTGCGCCGGGGGCCGAGCGCCGGGGTGATCGCAATGACGACCGCCGCGGGGGCCGCCGCCGCCGCCGCCGTCGCGGCAATGACCGGGGTGGTGGGCGCCTGCCCGACTCCAAATACGCCCCCGCGCCGGGCACCGAAGAAGCAGTGGCCGGTGACGATGATGAAGCTGACGACGACGCCGAACTGAGCGGTTCACCCGTGGCCGAAGCTCCGGAGGAGCAGCCCTTTATGCTGCCCGGC
>JBIKMK010000184.1:0-7238 GCA_044359315.1 Bryobacteraceae bacterium
CGGCCACGGCGCCGTTCTAGTCCGGATTCGGCAGTGTGTATTCGAAGGTGTAGAAGTGCTTGCCGCCGGTGATTTCAATGCTCATCTGGCCCGCCAGTCCAGCCAGAGCATCGGTGCCTGAATCCGGCACGACGGTCAGCACTAATCCCGCGACTCCGCGGTTCATGGTGCCACTGTGCTGCAGGACGAACGTTCCCTTGCGCCCACCCAGCGTGCCGCTTACCTTCTCCATCGCGACATAGCCCGCGGACCCTTCGGTGGCGGTGCGGAAGGCCAACATCTGCCCCCGGCCGGCGGCCTCCAGATCACCGTGGAACTGTTTGTCGATCAACATCCGGCCGATCGCCGGTTCAACACCTTCATCCAGGGCCGCGGGCTTCAGCCGCACCTGGAATTCACCACGAATCTTGGTCAAGACGGTCTCCTGGGAACGGGTTTGCGCACTGGTCTGGGTCGCGCTCCACGTCAACGCAAAGGCGAGCAAAAGAACCATTCGGCGCGCGCGCCGTCCGGCGGCAACGGCACTGAACAGGCCAGACTGAAAAGCTACCAAAGCTCGTGTACCGGGCGGAACTGATAGCGGGCGTCCACCGGAACATACTCAAAGCCTCGACCGAACGGATCATCGCGACGGATGGTGGTCCAGTCGATGCCCAAGGCACTGTAGATGGTGGCCTCGATGTCTTCCGGCCGGATGTCGCGGCCGGCGCTCCAACCGTGGTCCCTGGTTTCGAAGGCCTGGGCATCAGTCGTGCCGATGACGCTGCGGCCCTTCACCTTGGCCCCGGCCATCAACACCGCCTGTTGCAAGTGGTGATCCCGCCCCGCTTGGGCATTCAGCGCCGAGCCTCCGCCGTGGCGCACGGTGCGTCCGAATTCGCCCATGGCGATCACCAGCGTTTCATTCAGCTCACCGGAGGCCCGCAGGTCGCTCAACAGCATGCCCAGCCCTAAATCAAACTGCCGGATGGTGGAGTTGGCATTGGCGGGGTTAAAGGCACCCGTGTAGATACCAGCATGATTGTCCCAACCGCCCACGGTGATCTGCACAAAGCGCGTCCCCAGGTTCGACCGCACCAGATTGCGAGCGGCTAGGCAAGCGTTGCCGAACCCGGTGTTGCCATACCGCGCCCGCTCATCGGCGGCGAACGTGAAGACCCGGTCCACGTCCGGGTTGTACATCATGCGCCGCGCACTCAGGTTATAGGCGCCGATTTCCGCCGGGCTGGCCCCGAGATCGTTCACCAGCACTTCTTCCGACGCCAAGTCCCGCAGCAGATTGTAGCGCCGCTGGAAATTCGCTTCGCCCTCGGGATTGCGGGTGTTGGCCAGGCCGCCACCGCCGGGGTTCACGAAGAATGGCGCGTGATCGCTGGCCAGATAACCCTGTCCGGGTTGGGCACCAGCGTTCAGTGATAGAAACGCCGGTAGCACGGCATCCTTTTGCGATAGCTCCAGCGACACGACCGAGCCGATATGCGGTGCAATACGCGACAAGCCGCTGGTGGGATTCCGGCCGATCTGGATCCAGTTCCGCGACAGCTCATGCACCGACGCCCAGCTCCTGACGGAGCGCAACAGGGCCACCGAATCCAACTGCTCCGCCAGCCGTGGCATGATGCCCCGGGGCCAGACGATATCGCCATAGGTCTCGGGCGTAAAGGCGGCCGGCGTGGCACCGGGAAACATCTTAAAGTCGAACGTGTCGGCATGGCTGGGCCCGCCCGACATCAGCACAAAGATCACCTTCTTGGCCGTGCCGATGGGAGTTCCGCCCGAAGCGGCCGCTTCCAGCTTTGGCGTGGGCAGCAGAAAATACCCGCCTAGCGCGGAGGCCATATGCCGGAACATCACCCGCCGCGAAAGATGCGGTGCCCGCCAGAAAAAACTGCCTTTGGTTGGAGTTGAAGTGGCTTGAATGCTCATGGGTGTCTTCCTGGGCTAGTAGCTGAAGATGAACTCAGTGCGATTGGCCATCGCCCAAGCCAGATCCTCAAATGAGGCGTTGCGATTGGCCGCGCCGCGGCTTTCCAGATACCGGACGGTCTTGGCTTGCTCCGCCGCGCTGGGCAGCCGCGACAGGAAAGTCAGGTACAACTCCGGAATCGCGGTTGCGTTCGGCAGTCCAGCGATACGCCGAAGGTTGGCCGAATTGCCGACCCTCACCCTGTTCGTCACAAACGTGTCGTTCATCATGTTCAGCTGCTGCAGAATTGAGCCCAACTGCAGCCGATCCACGCCGTCCCGATTGCCCCGGAAAAACGAGTTCATGAAAGCGGCCACGCCGCCGTTGGAGCGAGGTTCCACGGGTTCCGGAAATTGCATCGCCCACCGCACCGGCTCAGTCCAGCCGCCCACGGTATAGGTGCCCAGGACGCCCGTGGCCATCTGGATGGCGTCATGAACTTCCTCGCCCTCCATTCGGCGCGGGTAGTGGCGCGCAAACAACGGCACGTAGTCGATCTTCCATGTGTCGTCATAGCGCGAACTCAGCTGGTAGCTGCTGCTGGAAACCAGCAGCCGAATAAACTCGCGCAGGCTGAAGTTGGTGCTGTTGATGCCCTGCGCCAACTCCTCCAGCAGTTCCGGGTGCGTGGCTTGCAGGGTCCAGGGCGCGGCCGGAGGATTCTTCGGGTCCAGGCGCGCCGGATCGAGCTGATCGACCGGCTCCACCAGGCCCATATTGAAAAGCTGCTTCCAGATGCGGTTCGCCAGATTGCGGGTGAGCATCGGATCCTTCAGCAGGCTGTCGGCAAAGTGGCCCCGCCAGTCGGCGTTGGCCGGGGAGCCGCCCAGCCGGTATGCCGGCGTCAGGTTACGCGTTGACCCCACCGGAACCCGGTCCGGCCGGTTGCCGAAATTGGTGTTCAGGTCGTAGGTGCCCGCCGTCGCGTCATTCACTTCCGTGCTCTGGAAAAAGTAGCTGGTAGCGTCGTTGTTGCCGACAAAGCGCAGCCGGGCAAAGTAGGCCGACATCCGCTGGGCTTCCGTACGGCGCGCCGTCCGGCCCCAGACACTCAGCAGGTCCAGGTGCCCGCGGCCATCGTGGCAGAGGATGCAGTCATAGTGGCCCATGCCCAAAAACTGCGAGGCCGCGCGGCTGAACGCGGTGTCGTAGGTGTCCTGCGCCGGTCCGCCGCCGGTGCTGGAGCGGACGCTCCAATTGGCTGGGGCGGAACTGCTGACGTAGTTGTTGCCTTTCGCGGTCAAAGCTTGAAAGATGATGTCGCGAAGGTTGACGCTGGGGTCGTTCAGCGAACGCAACAGCCAGGCGTGATACTCATTGCGCCCATTGATGTTCAGGTTCCGGAACGAGTTGCTGGCTGCGTTCTGCATCAGGTCGCCCAGCCAGTGTTGCCACTTATAGGAGAACTCCGGCGAATAGAGCAGCGTATCGATCAGATCATCCCGTTTGCGCGGATTGGCATCGGCGGCAAACGCGCGGATCTGGTCCGGGGTGGGGATGCGGCCGGTCAGGTCCAGATAAATGCGGCGGACAAACTCATAGTCGTCGCTTAAGCGGGCGGAGCGCGCACCCTCGGCACTCATACGGCCCAGGATATGGACGTCGATGAAGTTGCGCTGCGGGATCTCGTTCGCATCCACCGTGGGGCCAGTGTTGGCCGCAGGTGTGCCCATGGAAGCACCACGAAGAGTCGGATCCTTGGCTACCGCGGAGCGCCCATAACGGTCCAACCGCTCCTGCACCAAGGCCACGGCGCGCGCTTGCACATTCAGGAACCGCTCCGGCTCATCGCGGAACGTGCAATTGACGCCCGGCGTGTCTTGAGCCCAAATTACTCCTGTAGCCACCAAACTGGCCACAAGTACCCGTTTCATCCGTCCCATTCGTCCCCCGTCAAGTTGAATGCCGGAACTGCTATCTCGTCTTTCGAGTATACCAAATGGTCGAGGTAGGGCCTACCCTCGGATTTCTTCACCCCTCGTCCATTGGCCCGGGCTCCGTGCGCACGGATAACCCGTTGCGTGCCCGTCGCCAGCCGCGCTCCATGCCCCGTCTGCTAGCTTGGGAGAACCGGATGATTGCGTTCTCCAATATCAATAAACAATACGGCAAGCAGCTGATCTTTGTCGAAGCCTCGTTCCAGTTGAACCCGGGCGAGAAGGTGGGGCTGGTGGGCCCCAACGGCGCGGGCAAGACCACGCTGTTCCGTCTGATCACAGGTGAGGAGTCGCCCGACGATGGCGACGTGACGGTCCCCAAGAAGCTGACCATCGGCTACTTCCGGCAGGACGTGGAAGAAATGCACGGCCGTTCCGTGCTGGATGAAGCCATCGCGGGCAGCGGCCGTGTGGGCGACTTGCACCACGAACTGGAAAGCCTGCTGCGGGACATGGAAGACCCCGACAAGGCCGACCAGATGGACGAGACGCTGGCGCGGTTCGGCGAAGTACAGCAGGAGTATGAGCATTTGGGCGGCTACACGCTGGAAGCGCAGGCCCGCGAAGTGTTGCACGGACTGGGCTTCCCCGACGTGCAGATTGATGGCGATGTCGGCGCGCTTTCCGGCGGCTGGAAGATGCGTGTGGCCTTGGCCCGCGTACTTCTGGGTCGGCCCGATGTGCTGCTGATGGACGAACCCACCAACCACCTCGACCTGGAATCGATCATCTGGCTGGAACAGTTTCTGAAGTCTCTGCAAAGCACGCTGCTGATGACCTCGCACGACCGCGAGTTCATGAACCGCATCGTCAACAAGATTGTCGAAATCGATGGCGGCGAAATCATTGCCTATTCCGGCAACTACGATTTCTATGAACGGGAGCGCGCCATTCGCGAGGCCAATCAGCAGGCCGCCTTTGCGCGGCAGCAGGCGATGCTGGCCAAAGAGCAGCGCTTTATTGAGCGCTTCAAGACGCATGCCGCCAAGGCCGCGCAAGTGCAGAGCCGCATCAAGTCGCTGGACAAGATCGAGAAGATCGAATTGCCGAAGAAGCGGCAGGTGGTGAAGTTTGAGTTCCGTGTGCCGGCCCGGTCAGGCGATCAGGTGGCGATGGTGGAAGGCGTATGCAAGAGCTACGGTGAGCGGTCGATCTACGACGACTTCTCGATGACCATCCGCCGGGGCGAGCGCTGGGCGGTGATGGGCAAAAACGGGGCGGGGAAGAGCACCCTGCTGAAAATGATTGCCGGTACTTTAACGCCGGACGCGGGCGGCATCCGGCTGGGGGCCAGCCTGCGGATGGGCTACTTCGCGCAGCAATCGCTCGACATTCTCGATTCCGATCTCACCGTGATCGACCAACTGCAGAAGGACTTCCCGCGCGACGGACTGGGCAGCTTGCGAAGCCTGGCCGGGGCGTTCCAGTTTTCGGGCGACGACGTCGAGAAAAAAATCTCGATGCTCTCAGGCGGCGAAAAGTCGCGTTTGGCGATGGCCCGGATGCTGTATGATCCGCCGAACTTCCTGGTGCTCGACGAGCCCACCAACCACCTCGATCTGGCTACCAAAGAGATGCTGGTGGAAGCGTTGAAGGACTTTGAAGGCACGATGATCTTCGTCTCGCACGACCGCGTCTTCCTGCGCGGCCTGGGGTCTCGCGTGCTGGAGCTGGGGGGAGAAACGGGCACTGACAAGAGCCCGCGCCTCTACCCCGGCAGCTACGTCGAATACGTGCAGGCATTGGGCCACGAAGCGCCGGGGATCTACTCGTAAGCGGGACTGATTAAGGGCGCGGCGGCAGGCCGATTGTGACCGGCGCTGTCGCCCGGAAAACCGGACCGCCCGCCGTGGTCAGGAAAGCCTCCACGGCGTAGTTGCCCGGCGGCAGGTTCGGCAGCGCTTCCATCCACGTCCGTTCGCCCGTGATGCGTTCCACCGTCTGGGCCTGCGCGAACACCCGCGTGGCCGCCCAGTTCCACACCGCCTGGCCGCGGTCATCATAGACCGCAATGTCATAAAGCTGCATCGTCGGGAACGTCAGCGTGAGCGGTTGAGGCCCGGTGTGCCGCAGAGTCAAACGCACGGAGCTCCCTTCCACGCCAAGGGCAAAGGCCGTTTCCGGCTGCGAGATAAACGTGACGCCGCCCAGGCTGGCGTAGACCAGTTCCCACTCCGACGCTTGGATGCCCCCGATGAAGCTCCGCTGGACCGGGCCCACGTAGGGCAGAAACAGTTCGCGCGCCAAGCCCGGAGCGGAGTTCGAGTTCAAGTACTGAATGGCCAGCGCATTCGAGAACTGTCCGATGCGGCCCCGGAACGACTCATTGCGCGTGCGCAATTGGGCGCGTCCATTGGCGTTGGGCAGAGTGGTGTCATACGTCTCGCCGGCACCAGCGCCAAAGTTGTACCAGACCCCTTCGCGGCGGGTGGTGGGGTCCAGGTTGAAGACCACGCCATCCTCATTCGTGCGCAGCCAAGCCTCGCCGGTCGGCAGCCCCGTCAGTACGGCGTAAGTATTCCCCGCGACGGTCTCCGAGCGGGCGACTTGCAGCCGCACAAAGCCCCGGTCCGTGGTCCGGTAGACCCACAGATTGCCAGGGTCCAGCGGCCAGTAGTTTTGTGCGGCCGTCGGCACGGCAGCGCTCAACAGTAACATCCAGCATCCCGCCGCGCGGCGGAAGTTATTGGTAGAAATTCTTGTTCCAGGCATGTTTCCTCAGTACCCCCCATTGGTCCGAAAATAGTGGTCCCAACTGAGAGACGCGGCAATTGGACTCTACGTTCCGTAAAGAGCGCATGCCGGGGATGACGGTGGAAACCGCTTCGGCCCCCAGGCAGAACTGCAGCGCCACTTCGGCCAGGGATTGCTTTATCTCACCCAGATCCTGCTGCAATGCCGCTACTCGCTCCACCACCTGCGCGATGCGGCCATCGCGGAAGTACCAGGCGCGGAAGTCGCCTTCCTCAAACGTGCTGTCGAGCGTCATCTTGCCCGTCAGTGCACCCTCGTCCAGCGGCACCCGCGCCAGCACGCCGATGTTGTGCTTCTGGCAGGCGGGGAAGAGGTTTTTCTCGGGCGACTGGTCAAAGATGTTGTAGATCACCTGCACGGTATCGATCAGGCCGGTCTCGATGATCGAGAGCGCGGAATCGGGTTGATGGTCGTTGATCGAGATGCCGAAGTAGCGGACTTTGCCGGAGGCCTTCAGGTCTTCCATGCCGCGCCGCCATTCGTCACGCTCCAGAAACTCCGGGTTCCAGACGTGCAGTTGCTGCAAGTCGATCGTCTCCACGTTCAGGTTGCGGAGGCTGGTTTCGGTGCTCTCAATCAGA
>JBIKMK010000185.1:0-7223 GCA_044359315.1 Bryobacteraceae bacterium
GCAGTGCGGCTTCTGCACGCCGGGCATGATCATGGCCGTTAAGCAGGTGCTGGAGCGCAATCCTACGCCGTTGCAAACCGAAGTCCGGCATGGCATCGAGGGCAATCTCTGCCGGTGCACGGGCTACCAGCACATCGTCAACGCGGCGATGTCCGCCGCCGCCGCCATCGTCAACGAATAGGAGATCTCACCCATGGCCACGACAATTATTCCTCCTACCAAGACGCGCGTGCCCCTGATCGGCCAGCGCCTGCGCCGTAAAGAAGATCCTCGCCTGATCACCGGCGCCGCCACCTATGTGGACGACATCAAGTTGCCCGGCATGCTCTATGCCGGCTTTATCCGCAGCCCCTATGGCGCGGCCAACATCAAAAGCATCGACATCAAGGCGGCACTGGAGCTGCCGGGGGTCGTTGCGGTCTACACCGGCGCTGATGTGAAAGACGTCGGCCCGGTGCCCTGCGGCGCTTCACTGCCGGGCCTCCGCGTGCCGCACCACCACATCCTGGCGCAGGACCGCACGTACTTTGTGGGCCACCCGGTGGCCGTGGTGGTCGCGACCGACCGCTACATCGCGCGCGACGCGGCCGACCTGGTCGAGATCGACTACGAACCGCTCGCCGCCGTCACGGACCCGGAGAAAGCGATCACCCCGGGCGCTCCCCCGGTGCACCCGGAATGGCCGGACAACACGGCGTTCACGTTCCTGCAGACTGGCGGCGACGTCGATCAGGCGTTCGCGGATGCCGAAGTGGTGGTGAAGCAACGCATCACTTCTCAGCGCTTGATTCCGACCGCAATGGAAACGCGCGGCGTCGTGGCGGACTACAACACGGGCGATCAATCGATGACGATCTACTCGTCCACGCAGATTCCGCACTTGCTCCGCACACTGGTGGGTTTGATGCTGGGCCAGCCGGAGAACCGGCTGCGCGTGGTGGCGCCGGAAGTGGGCGGCGGCTTCGGCTCCAAGCTGAATGTCTACGCCGAAGAAGCCATGCTCGGCTTTATCGCTCGCAAGCTGGGCAAGCCGGTGAAGTGGATCGAGACCCGCCGCGAGAACTACACCTGCACCATCCACGGCCGCGGCCACGTTGACTTCTACGAGATCGCCGCTAAGAAGGATGGGACAATCCTCGGCCTGAAGATCAAGATCATCCAGGATCTGGGCAGCTACCATCAATTGCTGACGCCCGCCATTCCCACGCTTTCCGTGCTGATGGCCCCCGGCCTCTACAAGTTCCAGCATCTGAAGGCGGAGATCGTGGGTGCCTTCACCAACGCCGTACCCACCGACGCTTATCGCGGCGCGGGCCGGCCGGAAGCCACGCACGGTATTGAGCGCATCGTCGACATGCTGGCGGCGGAACTGAACATGGACCCGGCCGAGATCCGGCTGAAGAACTTCCCGCAACCCGAAGAGTTCCCCTTCCACACCGCCGCGGGCCTCAGCTATGATTCCGGCGATTACGCCGCGCCGCTCAAAAAGGCACTGGCGATTGCTGACTATCGTGCACTGCGCGACGAGCAAGCGGAGGCTCGCGCTCAGGGCCGGTTGATGGGCATTGGGATTTCAACCTATGGCGAAATCTGCGCCTTTGGTCCCTCTCCCGCCACGCCCGCTGGTGGCTGGGAATCGGCCCTGGTCCGGATTGACCCGACGGGCAAGGTTTCGGTCTATACCGGCTCCTGCCACCACGGTCAAGGCGAGGAAACCACCTTCGCCCAGTTGGCGGCGGATTTGTTGGGCATCGATCTCGACGACGTCATTGTCGGTCGCGGTGATACTTCGATGATCCCTTACGGCATCGGCACCTTTGGCAGCCGCGGAACCTCAGTGGGTGGCCCGGCCATCTACTACGCCATTGAGCGGCTGAAAGAGAAGATCAAGAAGTTTGGCGCCATGATGCTGGGCGCGGAAGAAGTGATCTACGAGAACGGCGCTTGCACCGACCCCAAGACGGGTAAGTCAGTATCACTGGCCGAAGTGGCCGGAGCGACGTATCGCGCCATGAAGCTGCCGCCCGGTGAGACGCCAGGCCTTTCGGAGACCTATTTCTGGGAGCCGCCCAACTTCGCCTTCCCCTTTGGCGCCCACATCGCGGTGACCGAAGTAGATAAGGAAACGGGCGTCATCGAAGTAGTCCGCTACATTGCCGTGGATGATTGCGGCAACATCCTGAACCCACTGATCGTGGACGGCCAAGTCCATGGCGGCGTGGCGCAGGGCCTGGGCCAGGCGCTCTATGAGCAGGCCGTCTATGACGACGCCGGGCAGCTAGTGACCGGTGAGTTGATGGACTACGCCATTCCCAAGGCGCACATGATGCCGTGGATTGAATCCAGCCACACCACCACACCCTCGCCCGTCAATCCATTGGGTGTCAAGGGCGTGGGCGAAGCGGGCACGATCGGTTGCTCACCAGCCTTGGTGAACTCCGTCGTCGATGCCCTGTCTACCCTCGGTGTGAAGCACTTGGATATGCCGATGACTCCGGAAAAGATCTGGAAGATCGCCAACGGTCTGAACTAGAGAGCGAACCCAACATGATACCCACTTCCTTTAACTATTCCGCTCCGGCCACTTTGGCTGAGGCGTTGGGCCTGTTGGCCGATGGCTCTGCCAAGGTGCTCGCCGGGGGCATGAGCCTGGTGCCGATGATGAAGCTGCGTCTGGCCACACCGGAACATCTGGTGGACCTGGGCCGCATCGCGGACTTGGCCTACATTCGCGAAGATGGCGACGTGATCCGCATTGGCGGCATGACCACGCACTACGCCATCGAATCGTCCGCTCTACTGGCCAGCAAGTGCCCGTTGTTGACCAAGGCCGCCGGACAGATTGGCGACGTCCAGGTGCGCAATCGTGGCACGCTGGGCGGCTCGATTGCTCACAATGACCCGGCCGCCGATTGGCCTGCCTCACTACTGGCCTTAGGTGCGACCGTCAAGCTGCAATCGTCCACCGGAACCCGTGAGCTGTCCATCGAGGATTTCCTGGTCGACACTTTCACGACGGCCCTGGAGCCCGGCGAATTGGTGACGGAGATCACCGTGCCGAAGGACCCTGCCGGTGCCTCCTCCACCTACCTGAAGTACTACCAGCCGGCCTCCGGGTTCGCCATTGTTGGCATCGCCGCGCATGTTGTCTCGGCGGGCGGCAAGATGGTGCGGGCGCGGGTGGGGGTGACCGGTTTGACCAACAAGGCCTACCGGGCCCGTAACGTCGAGGCGGCCATTGAAGCCGGCCAGACCGTTACCGAAGCTGCCGCCCTGGTGGCCGACGGTATCGACGCGAACTCTGATATCCACGCCTCCGCTGACTATCGCAAGAATCTGGCGGTGGTCTACACCCGCCGGGCCCTGTCAGGGCTTTTGCCCTAGGCCGTTCTTTCTTTCATTTCATCAACGCCCGTCCAGCCCGTTGTGGGTTGGGCGGGCATTTTTGTTGCCCATCATCCTCGTCCACAAAATCGTTGTAAAGCATCCGGCAATCTCGTCGAAACGCTTAGTGTGCGCCACCCGGAGTGTGACCAGCCGGGGTGCGGTTTCGGATGGCAACGGTGACCAGTATGAACCAGAATGAGAATCTCAGCGACGTCCTCCGGCAAAGGCGGCTGGAAATGCCCCCCGGCACTCCCGGGAATCAAGATGAGGCCGGGGACGCACACCGCGCCGCCCGCCGCGAGGCCTTCGAGCGGCTGCACCAGGAACGCCAGGAAGCGCGCCACAATGCCCGCCGGAGACTGCTGGGTCTGCGGGTGCAGCCCGACATCAGTCCGGCTCCAGTGGCCGTAGCCACCCCACTCGAGCCCGCGACCCCACGGCTGGATCAACTGGATGGCCAACTGGCCGCTCTCGATGCTCGTGTCGAAACACTGGACGGTTACGTCCCGAAAATCGACAGCAACTTCGTCAAGCTCGATAGCCAGATCTCGACGATTGACGGGCAGATCCTGAACCTGGAGCGCCATGGTGTCAAGGCTGACCGGCAGGTTAGTGGGTTGGACAACCGCGTGGGCCAACTGGACAGCGAAGTTAGCCGCATCGGCGGCCAACTGACGCAGTTGGAACAACAGATCGGTTCACTTGATGGCGAGGTGACGGCCTCCCTGGCCACCTACGACGAGCGATTGGGGCGGTTAGAACAGGATTTCGGTCTCCTGCATGACCAGCCGGCCGCCCCCGCCGAATCAGACCCAAGGGTCTCGGCAATGGAATCCGATGTCCAAGCGATGCGCGACAGGATCGGCGAACTGGCCAGCCAGATCAGTCCCTTTGATGAGCAGTTCGATCAGATCCGGGCCGAGTTGCGGCGCCTGGACGAGTCGCTTGATTCCTTTGGCGGGGACGCGGCGCAAACCGGTGACCGGTCCGCCAGTATGGATGCCGACTTCAATCGGCTCGCCACCCTGGTGGAGGTGGTGGCGGGTGAGCTGAAGCGAATGCAGGACCGCGTCGAGTCCGGCAATCAGGAGCGTCTGGCAGCCCACCAGGAGACGCTGCAATCAGTAGGCGGGTTGGACCATCGGCTGGCCACCGTAGAAGTGGCACTGCTCCGCGTGACGCAGCAGGTGGAGGCTTCAGCGATACCCACCGCGCCAGACTCCGACCTGCATCAGCGCCTCGAAGAAATGGAGGGTGCGCTAAGCCAACTCCTGCGGGTGGTCGAACAGATGCAAGTAGAGCGGGCGGCGGAACGTGCGGACCGGTTGATCCTCGCCAGCCGGGCATCCCACTCCGATGACGAAGCGGGTGAGCCGGCCAACAGTGCTGGTCCCCTGGCGAGTCTCACCAAACTGATCACCGGACTGAAGCCTCGGGATAAGCGGGACAAGCCGGAAGAGGTCAGCCACGACTGAGCCCACGACAGCCTCTCCGCAGAAAGGGTGAACCCTAAGGGTTCAGCCAGGGCGGATTGCGAGTGCGAAGAGCCGTTGTTGGCCACGGCCGGGAGGTCGTCCGAATTCCCGGGGAATTTAGGAGCGCAGGAAACCAAGTGTTCCGCCCCCACCTTCCGGTTCGAGTGCGGCGGTCCGGCAGGTGAGCGTCAGATAGGTATACTCCAGCGTGCGCTATTCCGCCGGTGACGCGGCCCGCATCATTTGGCATCGACCAGAGTGCCGCCCAGTTCTTCCACTTGATTCCCCAACTGCTTGATGTCGCTGCTTCGGAGGGAATCGGTTGGGGCGGCAGCACCCGCGGTGTTCCAGTGCAACTGGCTGGCCACCGATTCAAGCTGCTCCTGCAGGCCTTGGAAGTCGTTCGACAACGAGTAGGTTTGAGCCTTCTTCTGCAGCAGATCCTGCATCTTGTACGCAGTGGCTAGGTAATCGTACTCAAAGTCCCGCGGATCCTCCGCCGAAAGAATCTCCCGGCTCAACTGCACCAGCCGCCGGTGGCACTGCTCAATCTGCTCCTGGGCGTCGTAGGCGGACGTCTTCTTGTGAAGTAAGTCCTCGATTTGGTAGGACAGTGCGAGGTAATCCTCTTCAAGATCGCGAGCGTTCTGATTGACTGGCATGAAACATCTTCCTCTACTTCCAGTACGTATCGGTCGGCGGGCGGCTGATCGTGAACCCCCTTGGCCCAGTCGGAGCGACGCCCAATCGCAACGGGACTAAGCGGGAGTATGGGCCAGTGATGGGAACATGGTTCCGGCAACAGGGGAAGGATGCAGGCTGAAACCCTTGGCGCTGCCCACTACGATCCTGTGGCTCCCAGATTGGCTACCCGGACACCCGCCAGCGACACCGCGAGCAAAGATCGAGTCCGATAAGCTATTCTGATTGAGTCGTTTGCAAGGCGTGCGCCCGTAGCTCAGCCGGATAGAGCATTTGGCTTCGAACCAAAGGGTCGGGAGTTCGAATCTCTCCGGGCGCACCAAACTCCGCTTCCAACCCGCGAACTCTCACGAACGTATGAAAGACCTCACCCAGGGCTCCGTTGCACGGCATTTGATTGGCTTGGCGGGCTTCCTGGGGGTCAGCATGCTGCTCCAGACGCTTTACTTCCTGGTCGACCTTTACTTCGTCTCCGCCTTGGGCGGGGCCACCATCGCGGGCGTGGGCTTGGCAGGGAACCTGATGTTCGTCACTCTCGCGCTGACGCAAGTGTTGGCGGTGGGCACGACGACGTTGATCGCGCAGGCGGCCGGGCGGAAGGATCAAGCGGACGCCCAGGCGATCTTTAATCAATCGTGTCTGCTGTCGCTATTGACCGGCCTGGGCGTGTTTGTCCTGGGAACGCTGTTGCAGAAACCCTATGCCCGGGCGCTGAGCGCGGACGAGGCCACCTTCACGGCGGCTGTCCAATACTTGCAGTGGCTGGTGCCGGCCTTTAGCTTGCAGTTTTTGATGGTGTCGATTGGCTCGGCTTTGCGCGCCACGGGTATCGCCAAACCTAGCATGGTGATCCAGATGATGACCGTGGGGCTGAACGCTCTCCTGGCTCCGGTGCTGATTGCGGGCTGGGGGACTGGGCGTCCGATGGGGGCGGCGGGGGCCGGGTTGGCGACCTTTGCCGCCGTGTTACTGGGCGTGATTTCATTGAGTATCTACTTTGCCCGTCATAGTAAGTTTGTGCACCTGGAGCCTACCCAGTGGAAGCCTCACGGCCCGGTGCTGAAGCGCCTGACCGCCATTGGTTTGCCGGCGGGCGGTGAGTTTCTGATCATGGCGCTGTATTCCGGGATGGTCTATGCCGTCATCCGGCACAAGGGCGCGGATGCGCAAGCGGGGTTCGGCGTGGGCGTGCGGCTGATGCAATCGATGTTTCTGCCCGTCATGGCGATTAGCATGGCGGCCTCACCGGTGGCCGCGCAGAACTTCGGCGCCCGGCGGGCGGACCGCGTCCGCGAGACCTTTCGCGTCGCTTGCTGGTTGGCGGCGGCGCTGATGGCCGTGTTGACGGTGTTGTGTCACCTGTCGCCCGAGACAATGGTCCGCTGGTTCACGCCCGAGGCGGGCGTCATCGCCAATGGAGCCGAGTATCTGCGGATTGTCAGCTGGGGCTTTCTGGCCTATGGGCTGAACGTGGTGGCGTCCAGCATGTTCCAGGCGTTGGGCAATACCTGGCCTTCGCTCGGCAGTTCAACGATGCGGCTGACGTTGTTTGCCCTGGCCGCTGTCGTGATCTCGCGCGACCCCGCTTTCCCGCTGGCTCACCTCTGGATGGCGGGTGCGCTGGCGGGCTGTCTCCAAGCCGGGTTCGCCATGTCGTGG
>JBIKMK010000186.1:0-7221 GCA_044359315.1 Bryobacteraceae bacterium
GATCGGCCTGGGCGCATACGTCGCGGCGGCGGACGCAAACTAGTACAGCACGCGGGTCCGGATCGTACCCGGCACTTCATCCAGGCGGCGCCGGAGTTCCAGCGTCTCTTCGGGGCGGCCTGATTCAACGTCGATCACCACGTAGCCGATCACCGGATTGGTCTGCAAGTATTGGCCGGCGACGTTGATGTGGGCATCAGAGAAGATCTGATTGACCGCCATCAGGACGCCCGGTTGGTTGCGGTGGACGTGCAGCAGACGGTGCTTGTTGGGATGCTCCGGCAGCGAGACTTCCGGGAAGTTGACCGCGCTGAGAGTCGATCCGTTGTTGGAATACTTGATCAGTTTCTCGGCCACTTCAACGCCGATGTTCTGCTGCGCTTCCTCGGTGGACCCGCCAATGTGCGGGGTCAGGATGACGTTATCGAGACCTCGGAGTGGCGAATGGAACTCGTCACCCGCGCCCTTGGGCTCCACCGGGAAGACATCGATAGCGGCCCCGGAAAGCTGCTTCGATTCCAGCGCTGCGGCCAAGGCCTCAATATCCACGACAGTACCGCGAGCGGCGTTGATCAGCCGCGCGCCGGGCTTCATGCGGGCCATCTGTTCGGCGCCCATCATCTTGAACGTCTGCGAGGTCTCCGGCACATGCAGTGTCACCACGTCAGCGGCCGAAAGCAGAGCCTCCAGGGTCGGCACCTGCCGCGCGTTGCCGAGCGCGAGTTGCGAATCGATGTCGTAGAACAACACCTGCATGCCGATGCTTTCCGCTAGCAGACCCACCTGCGTGCCGATGTGTCCGTAGCCAATGATGCCCAGCGTCTTGCCCCGGCATTCAAAGCTCCCCGTGGCCGTCTTGATCCATCCGCCCCGGTGCGCCGTCGCATTGCGGTAAGGGATGCCGCGCATCAGGAAGATGATCTCCGCCAGCACCAGTTCGGCCACGCTACGCGTGTTCGAGAATGGCGCGTTGAAGACCGGGATGCCGCGGCTGACGGCGGAATCGATCTCGATCTGATTGGTGCCGATACAAAAGGCACCCACGGCCATCAATTTTTCGGCGGCCGCAAAGACGCGTTCCGTCAAGTGCGTGGCGGACCGGATTCCGATCAGATAAGCATCGGAAACCGCTTCCAACAGTTGCGGCTCAGCGAGCGACTTCTGGTGATATTCAATCTGGGTGTAGCCGTCGGCGCGGAAGGCATCCACGGCCGTCGGGTGCACGCCCTCTAGCAGCAAGACCTTGATCTTGCTCTTGTCAAATGAAGTTCTCAGCATTGGTTCTAGATAAAGGCCATCGTCTTGATGCCGGAGATCTCAAAACGTTTCCGGCAGCGCATGTTCTTGCACTGGGCGTGCGTGTCGAGCAGCACCATGTAGCTTTGGGCTTTGGCAAACTTGGCGCGGTCGCGCTCATCACCGCCGCCGGGCAGCTTGTCCTTCTTTTTGCGGACCATCCAGCGGATCTCGTAGGTGTCCACGGTCCGGCACCAGGTGCAGTTCAGCTGCGCCGGCTTGGTGGTGGGGGATTCGGTGTAGTACTGACGTTCGTCCATTTTTATACTGCTACTTGAAGTTTGGCAAAGGCGCGGTCCAGCCGTTCGGCGAACAGATCCACATCGGCCTTGGAGATATTCATCGGCGGCGTCACACGCAGGACATTGCCGTAAAGGCCGCCCTTTCCGCACAACACACCTTCCTGGCGCATCGCATCCAGCATCTCGACGGTTTCAGCAGCTGCAGGTTCCTTGGTGCGCCGGTCGCGGACCAGTTCCATGCCCTGAATCAGGCCCATGCCGCGCACTTCGCCAATGATCGTGTGCTTCTCTGCCAACTCGTCCAACTTGCCCCGCAGATAGGCGCCTACTTCCGCCACGTTGACGCGCAGGTTGTGTTCGTCGATGTAATCGATCACGGCCTTGCCCGCGGTGGTGGAAATCGGGTTGCCGCCAAAGGTCGACAGCGTTAAGCCCTTCATGCCGTCGGCCACTTCGGGCTTCGCCATGGTCAGCCCGATCGGGGCTCCGTTGCCCAGACCCTTGGCGGAAGTGAGGATGTCCGGCACTACGCCCCAATGCTCAATGCCGAACCACTTGCCACCGGTGCGGCCCCAGGCGGTCTGCACTTCGTCCGAGATGAAGACGCCGCCGTGGTTGCGCACGATCTTTTCGATGATCGGGAAATACTCTTTCGGGGGCACGATGTAGCCGCCCACGCCTTGGATCGGCTCGGCGATGAAGCCGGCGACATTGCCGCTGGTGGAGGTGCGGATCAACTCCTCCATGTCCTGCGCACAGCGGACTTCGCAGCTGGGGTATTCGAGACCAAACGGGCAGCGGTAGCAGTAGGCGTTGTGCGCATGCACGATGCCCGGCTGCGACAGGCCCAGCTTCCAGGGCGCATGTCCGGTGATGCCCATGGTGAGCGCCGACCGGCCGTGATAGCTGTGCCGCAGGGCAATGATGTCGGTATTGCCGGTGTAGCAGCGCGCCGTCAGAATCGCCATCTCATTGGCTTCGGTGCCAGAGTTCGAAAAGAAGCTCTTGGTGAGCGCGCCCAGCCCGTTGCCGCTCTTTCCCGGAGTGATCTCCGCGAGACGTGCGGCCAGCGCCGCCTGCGGCTCATGCGCAAACAGCGGCGAGATGTGCACCAGTTTGTCCAGCTGTTCATGGACGCGGCGGTTCACTTCCTGGTTGGCATGGCCGACGCTGACGGTGACGATGCCGCCCAGGAAATCGAGGTACTGGTTGCCGTCGATGTCCCACACATACTGGTCCTGAGCATGATCGAGGATCAGCGGTTCTTTGAAGAAGTGGTAGACAGCCGGAAACAAGTGCTGCTTGTGCGCCAGAAGGATGTCGTGTTTGGTCACCTTCCCTTTAGGGTAGCGCTTTAGGCGGGTTTTCTGGCAGTTGACGGTGCGTCGTCAGTGGTGATCGCGGCACGTAAGCGCAAAGAAGGCGCTATCCTGATGACCAAATGGCGTTGAAGCGCAATGTCTACGTCCGGGTGTTCATGGGTGAGCACCAGTACACGGCCGAATGTCTCGATCTTCCGGTCGTGACCCAAGGCACTACGCTCGACGAAGTGGCGCGCAACATCCAAGAGGCCGTAAGCCTGCATCTGGAGGGCGAGGATCTGGCAGCTTTGGGCTTCCAGCCCAATCCTGGCATCGTCATCACGCTTGAGCTGGAGGCCGTGGCCTGATGGCCAAGCTCCGCGTGCTCTCCGGGGCGGAGGTGCTGCGGATCTTGGGCGGCTTCGGATTCCGCACCCACTCCCAGCGAGGCAGCCACGTAAAGCTGCGGCGCGAGAGCTCTGAGTCACTCACGGTGCCCTTCCACCCGGAGCTTGATCGCGGTACGTTGCAAGCCATCTACCGGCAGGCGTTGCGATTCATCCCCGAAAAACAACTGCGCCCGCACTTCTATACAGACTAACTCGGCTCAGAGGTTCGCCTACTGCTCCCGGTTGAGCTTCTGCACGCGCCAGTAGGGCTTGTCTTTCTCGCTCGGGTCCGCCTTGAACTCTTGCGAGGTCTTGGCCGGGTCGTAGTCGCGCCACAGCCAGGTGAGCGCTTCGGGCAACTCGGCATTGCCGTGCGCTGTCGAATGAGTGCCCAGGCTGAAACGGAAGGCGTAGTCGTAGCCGGTCATCTTCAGTGAGTTGGCCATCTGGATGTTTTGCAGCGGCCAGGAGCCATGGTTGTTTTCGAGATCCTCCGCGCCGTCTGACAGCCAGACGCGGATGTTGCGCTTGGGCTGCTTGCGAAGGGCAAACGGGTAGATGTTGCCGCCATCGAGATCACTGCTGCTGCGGTTCGGCTCCAGTTTGGGCTTCCATTGGATGCTGGTGTAGGTGCCGATACGGGACAGCACCCGCGCAAACTCATTCGGCTTGAACCAGGCCGCCGTGAAGGCACAGACAGCACCGGAGGATTCACCACCGATGGCGCGCGAATAACCATCCTTGCGGAGCTTCTGGGTCTTTTCAACCTCGGGCAGAATTTCGTCCAGCAGATACCGCGCATAGTCATCGTTGACGGTGTCATACTGCACAGACCGCATGGAGCGGTCGCCGATTTTGCCGGGCGAGATCAGCACCGTCACCATCGCCGGAATGCGCTTCTGGGCGGTCAGGTTGTCCAGCACATGCACCAGTCGCGCGGGCTTGTCGTGATCGGAGTATTTTTCGCCATCCTGCCACACCATCACCGGGGCGGGCGTGGCGGCATCCAGCTGAGCCGGGACATAGAACCAGTAGTTGGTCTTTAGTCCGGGGTAGATCTTCGAGGCATGCTCAATGGGGCCGTGCATCTTGCCGCGCACGACGCCGGGTTGCGGGTAGCTTTCCGGACCGTAGGCCGCCAGATCATTCTTGCCGCCGAACGGCTGGCCGTTGATGATCCAGTGAAACTTATGCGACGTGCCGGCGCGCAGTTGCCCCTGGTAGACCCACAGGTTGCCGTTCAGTTTGTTCACGCGGAACGGGGTGGTCAGATTGATGGCGAGCAACGGGTCAGTCGCGCTTTCGACCGCCCACACGAACTCGACACCCCAACCGGCCACGGCCGTGCCCTTGGCGATCGCCTCAGCGCCCAGCGTGTCCCGCAAGGCGGCCTCCAGTTCCGGCGCGCGCTTCTGGGCCAGCGCAATCAGCTGCTCGTTCGACACCTTCTCGGCCCACGCCGCCGTCGCCATCATCAGGCAGATCAACCCGGTCCGCATCATCATCTCGTTAACCTTTCGCGTATCCATTTTGCGCAATCCGCTTGCCCGCGGCGCGATAGCCGTCTTCGCCCATGTCGGCGACGCCTGACGCATCTACCCAGCGATTGTAGTAGTTGAACAGTGCACAGACGGTGAGGGCATCATACACGGCTTCTTCACTCCACCCCACGGCCTTCAATACTTCGACATCATGCGCCGCAATCGAGGCCGGCACGCGGTTCACTCGATCGATGAAATCAAACAAGAGCCGTTCCGGCTCCGGCATATTGTGGCCACCCATCACTTGATCGACGAATTCCTGTCCCAGGAATTCCGCCGCCGCGGCGGCGTGACAGCCCGTTCAAAAAACGCAGTGGTTGCCTTGTGAGGTAAACGCCGCGATCAACTCTCGCAGCCCCGCTGACAAGGGCGATGGGCCCCGCATCACCGCCTCGGTGTAGGCGTTGAGATGCTTGGTTGCGTCCGGCTTGTACTGGAGCAGATTCCAGATGCCGGGAATTTGCGGACCACGGTGCTTTTCAATCGAGGGTAGAAACATCGGCTCCTCTATTTTGGCCAATAAGAAACGGGCTCGGGAATCGCGGCGCCATCCTTGCGGGGGCTGGAGGCACCAAACTTGACGCCGGTGGCTGAATCGAACATCACTGCTTGACCACCGCCCATCATGCCGGAATAGGCTCCCCGGACATCAATCGAGTGGCCCAGACTGCGAAGCTTCTCGAGTTCTGCCGCCGGTACGCGGTTCTCGATCAATACCTCGCAGCCCTGCAATGACCGGCGCGTAAAGCGCGCACCTTCCAGCGCTGCCTGGATGTTCGCGCCATGGTCCACCAGATAGGAGACAAACTGGGCATGCGCCTGGCTTTGGTTCAGTCCGCGCATGATGCCAAAGCCGATCGACTGCGTCCCTTTCTGCATGAAGCCCGGAATGATGGTGTGAAAAGGCCGCTTGCCGGGGGCCAGCGAATTCGCTTGCGATTCATCAAACACAAAGCCGCTGCCACGGTCATGCAAGGTGAAACCCAAGCCATCCACCACCACGTAGGAACCCCACATATCCGAGATGGACTGAATCCAGGAAGCGATGTTGCCGTCACGGTCCACTACGGAAAGATAGATCGTGTTGCCGCTGCCCTTTACGGGCGGCATGCCCGGTGAGGTGGTGCAGTTGGCCCGGTCCGCGGAGATCAACTTTGCGCGTTCCGCCGCGTAGCCCTTGTCCAGCATTCCGCCCACGGGCACTTTGACAAAGCGCGGATCGCCAACGTAGCGGAGCAGGTCCTGATAGGCCAGCTTTTGGGCCTCGATCTTCAAATGCAAGGCGGGAGCCGACAGTGGGTCCATCGAGGGCAGATCAAATTTCTCGAACAGGTTCAGCATCTGCAACGCGCCGATGCCCTGACCGTTGGGCGGCAGTTCAAAGATCTTCCAGCCGCGATAGGTGGCTGAGATTGGCTCCACCCATTCACCTTGGTGGGTGGCCAGATCCTCGGAGGTCAACAGTCCGCCCAGGCGCTTGGACGTTTGCAGGATCGCCTGGGCGATCGGTCCCTTGTAGAAGGCCGCCGCACCGCCGTCGGCCAGAATGCCATAGGCCTTGGCGAGTTCAGGATTCTTGAAGACATCACCCGGCTGCGGCGCGCGGCCTTGGGCTCCCAGTCGTACTGGATGATCTCGGTCACCGGAAAGCCGTTCTTGGCGTGATAGATGGCGGGCTGCAGCAGGTCGCGCCAGGGCAGTTTGCCGAACTTCTTGTGCAGTTGGTCCCAACCTTCCACCGCCCCGGGGACCGTCACCGTGTGGATGCCCTTGGCCGGCATGGCGGAAAAGCCCTTGGCTTTCAGGGCGGCAATGGAGACGTTGCGCCCAGCGCGGCCGCTGCCGTTGTAGCCGTAAAGCTTGCCCGTCTTGGCCTCGTAGTAGATCACGAACAAGTCGCCGCCAATGCCGTCCATCATGGGCTCCACCAAGCCCAACATGGCGTTGGCGGCAATGGCCGCATCCACCGCTGAGCCTCCGCGAGCCAGTACCTGCGCTCCCGCTTGCGAGGCGAGTGTTTGGGAGGTAGCCACAATGCCGTGGCTGGTCATGACGACGCTACGGGCCTGGGTGCGCTCCTGGGCCTGGGAGAGGACCAGCGGAAGGGCGGCTAGGCAAAACAATTGGCGAAAGCTCATGGATCGGAACAGTTCCTCTTCAGATCAGTCTCGGGATCGGGCCACCACTGTTATAACTGAATGGAGATGGGTCCAGGACGCTGGCCTCGGAACTAGGGCGGAATCGATTGCCGTGATCACGAGAATTTCACCCCTGCCCAAACAGGGTTCACGAAATGTTCACGAAACAAAACTTAACGTCGTTCGTATTCGATTGCATGAGGCTTACATTGATTCGATTTCTTGGCGTCCTGGCGGTGGCCGGAATCGCGATGCTGGGCTCCGTCCTGCCGGGGACCCCGGACGGCGGCAGTCCGCGGCCGAAGCCCAAACCG
>JBIKMK010000187.1:0-7176 GCA_044359315.1 Bryobacteraceae bacterium
CAGGTCGAGCTGGGCGTTGCCCGGGACCACTGCCAAGCAGACGCCCTGGCGATCCCCACGCGCCACCAGCGTCTTAAAGACCTGCTCCGGCGGCAAGCCGATTTTGGCCGCGACGGTCTCGGCGGCCAGATCGGCGGGGTCTACTTCGTACTCGCGCAACTCATAGCCGATGCCCAGTTGGTCGAGCAAGCGGCAGGCATTGGTTTTGGCGGCCATCCGCGTTCCGACAGCCCTAGTTCTTAGGCGGCAGAGAAGCCGCGGCAATCTGCGCAATGTCGAGCAGTTTGGGCGGATTCGCCCCACCCACCTGCACCAGCGCATCGCGGAACATCGTGTTGCAGAACGGGCAGGCCGCGGCGACGGTGGTGGCTCCGGTGGCCACCAGTTCCTTAGCGCGAGTTTCGCTGACCCGGTCGCCATGTTCTTCACCCAGGAAGGCTAAGCCGCCGCCGGCGCCGCAACAGAAGCTGCGTTCGCGGGCGCGCGGCGGGTCAATGACAGTGCCGCCCAAGCCGGCGACGGCGCGCGGCTCATCATAGACATCGCGGTACCGGCCCAGGTAGCAGGGGTCGTGGTAGACCACGGTTTCGGTCGACTTGCTAGCGGGCAGCTTGTCCTGGTAGCGGTGCAGAAACTCGCTGTGGTGTTCGACGTTGGGCGTTTCGCCGAACTCCTTGTAGTCTTCGGTCATCGTGCGGACACAGTGCGGGCAGATGGAGACGATCTTCTTCGGCTTGGCCGCGCGGATGTTGTCCAGATTCTGCTCAGCCAGTTGGCCAAACGCCAGATCGTTACCCAGACGGCGGGCGGCGTCGCCGGTGCAGCGCTCTTTCTTCAACACGCCGAAGGTGACATTCAAGTGCCGCATCACTTGAACCAGCGACGAGACAATCTCGCGGCCCTTCGGGTCGTAGGAGCCCATGCAGCCCAGCCACAAGCAGTATTCCTGCGTGCCGTCATAGAGCGGTAGTTCTTGCTTGGCAATGAACTTGTCGCGCTCGCCCGACGACATGCCCAGCGGGTTGCCATTGCGCTCCAGGTTCAGGAACAGCTTGTTGCCGTAGTCGTCTTCCCATTCGCCCGTGTTCACGGCACCGCGGCGCAGGCCGACGATGACGGGCAGATGCTGAATGCCCACCGGGCACTGGAACTCGCACGCACCGCAGCTGGTGCACTGGAAAGCCGCCTCCTGCGATTCGTACTTGCCCATCAGCGTTTCTTCGCTGGCCGGGCCGAACTCGTTCAGGTAGCCACGCAGGCCCAGGATGATCTCCTTGGGGTTCAGCGCCTTGCCCGTGTTGTGTGCCGGGCAGTGTTCCGTGCAGCGGCCGCATTCGACGCACGAATAAGCTTGCAGCGAAACGATCTGCGTCAGGTCCTTGCCGGTCAACAGGCCGAAATCTTCATCGCCATCCAGCTTGGGGATCTTTGAAAACCCATCACGCCGCAGGAAGACCGTGAACGGGCTCAGCACCAGATGCAAGTGCTTGGTGTGCGGGATCAGCGGCAGGAAGATAAACAACGCTGCCGTGTGCAGCCACCACAAAACGCGCCCCGCCACCGTCGGCCCGTCATGAGTGGGCAGCGCGTAGTCGGCCAGATAGGTCCACATCAGGGTGAAGATCAGGAACGAGATGAAGCCGCTCTCCCAGGAAACCTTGGTCCCGAGCCATTTCGGCCTGACCAGAAACCGGCGCACCGCCAAGCCGGTGATGGAGATCATCACCATCACCGCGAACAGCGAAGCCAGCAGAAAGTAGAAGCGGCCGAAGAAGCTGTCCGGGTTCAGCAGCGGGAAGCCGAAGCCCTTGCCGATATGGTCCACCGTGATGACACCAAAGGCGCAGAAGCCCCAGAAGACGAATGCATGCGCAATTCCGGGCAATGGGCGTTGCTGGATCACCTTAGCTTGAAGCATCACTTCCCAGACGAACTCCCAGACGCGGCGTCCGACCGGTGCCAGCACAAACTCGCCGTCCTTTTTCGACGCCAGAATGTTTTTCAACATCGGCTGAAAGCGCCGCCAGAAAAGACTGACAGAGGTGACGAGGATGGCGGAAAGGAAAAGAATTTCCGCCCAGTGCGGTTGGACCATATTTCTACAATACTGTTTCCGGCAGGGAGGCTACTTCCGGGACTGGAGTTTAAGGCTTCCTCCCCGGCTCCGCTCAGGTGCCCGGGGATTGCGAGGCGGAGGCGGAAATGTCGATAAGATGAGAGTTGGAAGCTTCATGCCCTTGCACCTAGTGGCCGGCGCTGCCGGATTTATTGGTTCCCATCTCTGTGACCGCCTGATCGGGGCCGGACACTCCGTCGTGGGTGTGGATAACTTCATCACGGGCTCCGCCGACAATCTCCGGCAGTTGGGCGGCCATCCCCAATTCCGTTTGATCCAGGCCGACGTCACCCAGCCGGGCTGGGATGCGGGCATCGCGACGGAGCAGTTTGACTACGTCTGGCACTTGGCCTCACTGGCCAGCCCGATCGATTACTTGAAGTATCCGCTGGAGACGCTGGAGACGGGCTCCACCGCTTCGCGCAATTTGCTCGACGTGGCGCGCCGGTGCGGGGCTTCGTTTCTGTTGACCTCCACCAGCGAGGTGTACGGCGACCCGCTGGAACATCCGCAGACGGAGCAGTATTGGGGCAACGTGAATTCAATCGGCCCGCGCTCCTGCTACGACGAATCGAAGCGCTTTGCCGAAGCGATCACCATGGCCTATCACCGGGTGCACGGCGTCCGGACCGCCATCGCCCGCATCTTCAATACCTATGGCCCACGCATGGCCCTGAACGATGGCCGCGTGGTGCCGGCATTTGTGGACCAGGCGCTGCGGGGTGAAGCGATCACGGTGTTTGGCGATGGCAGCCAGACGCGCAGCTTTTGCTACGTCAGTGATCTGGTGGAAGGGCTGATCCGGCTGATGAACTCCGGTTTCCATGAGCCGGTGAACCTGGGCAATCCCGCCGAAATGACCATGCTCCAGTTTGCCGAGTCGATCCAGGCCAAGACCGGAACTCAGTCCGGCATCGCCTTCCGGCCACTGCCCCAGGACGACCCCAAGCGGCGGCGCCCCGACATCACCCGCGCCAAGCAGGTGCTGGATTGGGAACCCCAGGTTCCCTTCGACGAAGGCATGGCGCTGACCATCGAGTACTTCTCCTCGCTGGTTCCCGCCTAAACCGGACGCACCCAGACGCGGTGGGCGGCGGCCGGATCAACGGACCGCGGCTCCCCTTCCACCATCACCTCAACGGCGGCTAAACCGCGACCGTTCCCAGCTTCCAAGCCCGGGGCGGGGGCCCGATGCTCCACCTTGCCGTGCGGCCGGATGCCGAGCCCATCCAGATACTCCAGCAACGGCCGGTCCCGCTCAAACACATACTCGACGATGCCGCGCCCGTTCAGCTCCACCAAGGGCTTCAGCCCTCGCGCCCGGCGTTGCGCGGCGGTTTCCAGCTGCAGCGGGCTTCCATGCGGACAGGGGCCGGCACCTCCCAGCTTTTCACCCAGCAAGCGCTCAAAGTCGGCGCTGATGGCATGTTCCATCTGCTCGGCTTCGTCATGGATCTTGTACCATTCCATGCCGAACACCTCGGCCAGCATCCGCTCAATCAGGTGATGCCGGTAGAGCAGGCGGTTGGCGATGTCGGCGCCGGCGGTGGTGAGCGTGATGTGGCCGTTGGGGGCCACGCGGATCAGCCCATCGCGCACCAGCCGGCGCGTGGCCATCGTGACGGCGGGGGCCGAGACGCGCAGCCAGCGCTTCAGCGTGGCCGCGATCACGGCTTCGCCCTCGGCCTCTGCTTCCGCAATGGCTTTCAGGTAATTTTCTTTGGAGATCGTAATCCGCAAGCGTTCAATGCTATTCTCTCGTGAAACCCATGCTGTCACGAATCTGTCTTCATTCCACTCTGATGTTGGGCCTCACGCTGAGCCTCAGCGCGCAGGAAAAGGTGGACCTGGAAGTGGTCCACAAGATCCGCAAGGAGGCGTTTGAGAACTCGAAGGTGATGGATCACCTGTTCTATCTCACCGATGTCTCCGGCCCACGCGTCACCGGCTCACCCGGCTACACCAAGGCGGCCAACTGGGCCATGAAGCGGCTGGTGGAATTGGGTGTTTCCGACGCGCACCTGGAGAAATGGGGGCCGTTCGGCAACGGCTGGTCTTATTCAAAGTTTGTGGCCACGCAAGTGGAGCCCGCCTTTTCGCCGCTGATCGGCTTCCCCCTGGCCTGGACGCCCGGCACCAATGGCGCAGTCCGCGGCGAGATCATGCTAGCCACCATCCGCCTGGAACCAGACTTTGACAAGTGGAAGGGCAAGCTGAAGGGCAAGATCGTGCTGCTGGACCCCGCCAAGGATCTCTCGCTGCAAGACAAGCCCTCGCTGCAACGCTGGAGCGATGCGGAGCTGGCGGAGCGGGCCATGGCTCCGGAAGCCGGGCAAACGCCGCGTGCGGCGGAAGGCGCCCCGGCGCGGGCCGCCATGCCGGGGATCGCCCCGGGTGAGCCTTTCTCGATGGAGAAGGTCCGGGCCTTCATCGACAAGCGGAACCAGTTCCTGCGCGATGAAGGCGCCCTGGCCGTGCTCACCGTCGGCACCCGCAACGACGGCGGCACCATCTTTGCGACCTCCGGCGGCAGCTTCGACCCCAAGCGTGCCGTGCCCCCGCCCACCATCGCCATCGCAGCCGAGCAGTACAACCGCATGGTCCGCCTGGCCCAGCACAACATCCCGGTCAAGGTGGAGCTCGACGTTGAGACCAAGCTGCACACGGAAGACCAGTACAGCTACAACGTGATCGGCGAGATCCCCGGCACCAGCAAGAAGGGCGAAGTGGTGATGCTGGGCGCGCATCTCGATTCCTGGCACGCCGCCACCGGAGCCACCGACAACGCCGCCGGCAGCGCCATCATGATCGAGGTAATGCGCATCCTAAAGACGCTGAACCTGAAGATGGACCGCACCGTCCGCATCGGCCTCTGGAGCGGGGAAGAGCAGGGTCTCTTGGGCTCTCGCGCCTATGTGAAGGAGCACTTCGCCGACCCCACCGACATGAAGCTGAAAGGCGAGCACGCCACCATGGCCGGCTACTTCAACATCGACAACGGCACCGGCAAAATCCGCGGCATCTACATGCAGGGCAACGATATGGTGCGCCCGATCTTTGAGGCGTGGCTGGCTCCCTTCAAGGATCTGGGCGCCACCACCGTCTCCATCCGCACCACCGGCGGCACGGACCACCTGGCCTTCGACGGCGTCGGCCTCCCGGGCTTCCAGTTCATCCAGGACCCGATCGAGTACCAGACCCGCACGCACCATTCCAACATGGATGTCTACGACCGCGCCGTGCCGGAAGACCTAAAGCAGATGGCCGCCATCGTAGCCAGCTTCGTCTACAACACCGCCGCCCGCGAAGAGAAGCTACCGCGCAAGCCCCTGCCGAAGCCCCGTCCAGCCGGAGCCGGCTTCAGTGGCCCGGGTGGTGGCGGACCTCCGGCGGGTAACTAGTGTCCTGACCCGGCACGCCGACGTGGTTCAAGCAAAGTAGCAGCCATACCGAGCCGCGACGGCAACGGAGCGGTCTGTTCCTGGCCCCGCTATTGCGAACTTGCGGGGGCAGGATGGTTCGCTCTAGGCTGTGCCTTTTTGCGATCCTTATTCGTGTCAACTCCTGTAAACTCAAGGGAAGGAGGCCGTTATGGATACGCTTGCCGAAAGACTCGATACGAAGCTTCGCACTTGGAATGCGGAGACTGCTGCCGACGTTCGTGAACGCATTGCCGAGGTGATCGACCTGGCGGACTCCGACGTGCTCGACCTGATGCGCTCGCGGGCGCGTGAACAGGCCGTGCTGGACCTTCTGGATGAACCCCCAGCCCGGTGAAGTGTGGTTGGCCGATCTTGGCCTTGCGGCGAAGTCACGCCCAGTCATCATTGTTTCCCGACATGATCCAGACGCGCCACGCGCTCTTGCTCTTTACGTTCCCCTGACCACTCAGAATCGATCGAGTCGCTACGAAGTTCCGCTTCCGAAGCTCCCGTTCCTTCATCAACTTTCCGTGGCGAACGTACAAGGCCTTGCCTCCATTCCGACGGCGTATCTGGACCGGAAGCTTGGGCGGCTTTCCGATTCGGTCATGGCTGAGGTGAAGCGAGCGCTGGCCTTCGCGCTGGAAATCGACTAGGCCCCGAGTGGGACAGAAATTCTGGATTGCTACAAGGCCGCCTTACTCCAGCAGCTTAGTTTCCGCCTTGCTCCAGTAGCGCGAGAAGCGTTGGAGGTTGACGGGGCCCTTCAGCTCCACGAAGACGGGTGCCGGGATCACCTCTACCGCGACCCGTCCGCGCAGTGCGGCAATCCGGGATTGGAGCCAAGGGTCCGGCGTGTCCACTGTTACGATACCCTCGCCAGCAGCCAGTTCCGCCAGCACGTCCACCGTGGGTCCGCGATAGATTTCCACCGGTAGCTCCAGCAGCGTCTCGTAGACGAACATGACGCGCTTCAGGCCCCAGCCGGAAGCAGCCAGATAGTCGTCATCAAAGACGAAAACGGCGCGGCTGCCGGGCAGAAGCCAGTCCGCGTTGAGGCAGTCCGGGTGCATCCAGGCCAGCTTCATGCCGCACCTTCGATCTGGAAAAGCCGGGCTGAGAGATCCGGGTAGGTGGCCTCAAAGGGGCATGTAGTCTTCGCGCCGCAATCCGCGCAGAAGCGGCCACTCGAGTACTTTTCCAGATTCTCGCGGTTGAAGATGTAGGGCTTGTGCGAGAACGTGGAGGCCACCCACTGCCACGACAGATTGTTCGAAGCGGGGTCCCCGTCCAGCAGGTGGGTCAGGAACCAGCGGGCTCCAGCCTGCCATTGGACCCGCCGCCAGTGCACGACATAGGCGGCCAGCCACATGCGGGCGTGATTGTGGAGATAGCCGGTTGTTTGCAGCTCGCGGCTGAAGTGATCGATGCACGCCAGACCCGTCTGGCCCGCTTGAATGTCGGCGGGAAGTTCAGCGGCGTAGTCGCTGGGTGTCCAGCCCGTTTTGTACCCCTCACGGTCCTGCCAGATGCCCGCGCCCCATTGGGCGTAAAGGCGCTGCCAGTAGTCCCGCCAAGCCAGCTCGCTGATGAGCTTCGCGATCGCGCGAGCGGAACCAGCCACTGCCACGGCCTGCG
>JBIKMK010000188.1:0-7173 GCA_044359315.1 Bryobacteraceae bacterium
GCGGAGCGGGCCAACTCCGTCTCGGCGGGAACAGGGGGCATAAAAGAGAAAAACGGGCGGCTCCGGGGAGGGGCCGCCCGTTCAATTATATCGGACTGAAGTACGGAGAAGAGCGCTACTTGCTTTATTCGGAGACGATGCCGCCGGCGGCCTTCTTCTCCAGCCGCTCCGCCTTGATCTTCTTGGCCTGAAGGGCCTTTTGGATCCAGTCGTCGGCCGTCTTCACTTCCGCAGCGCACTGTTCCTTGGTGTCGGCCAGGTCAGCGCGTTGGCGATGGTAAAGATTCATGTACGCCATGGCGTCGTCGTATTCGGGGTCAATTTCAATCGCCTTCTCCAGGTCCTTGATGCCCTTGTCCAACTGCGCCGCCCACTTCTCTCGCAGTTCTTCGCGCACTTTCTTGTCCTTCAACGGACCGGCTTCTTCCGGCTTCATGTTGAGCTTGTCGCGAGTCTGCTTATAGTCCGGATACCACTTCAGCCAGGTGATGACGGCCAAAGAGTACCAGCCGGACTTGGACTTGGGTTCGGCTTCCACCAGCTTCTGATACCATTCCTTGGCTTCGTCCAGCTTCTTCAGCTTTTCTTCCAGGCCAGGAATACCTTGGGCTTGGCTATAGCGGAGCGAGGCCAGCGATTCGATCGCGATCAGGTTCGTGGGCTCCTGCTTGAGCACATTCATGAACTCTTCGTTCGCCTTCACGGCCACTTCTTTGTTCTCCGGCGATTCCGCGCCGGGGATGAACTGGCTCATGTAGGCCGTCGCCAAGTAGAGGCGTGCCGTCGGGAACTCCGGATCCAGATCGACGGATTGGCGGAAGTGATCCGCAGCATCCGCGAACTTGGCGCCTTTGAACGCCTGTACGCCCTTATTCAGATGGTCGCGAGCGCGGAGCTTCTCGCAGCCCGTGGACAACAGGCTGAGAGCGGCCACTGCCAGGACGACGGAGGTGTTACGAGTGGAGAGAATCATCGGCCTTCCTCCACGCCCTTCGTCATCAGACCGACCTTATCGAGCGCCGCACCTTTAGCGATATCAATCGCCCGGGCGACATACATAAAGTCGAGATCCGGATCACCCTTCACGAAGACCACACGCTCGGCGCGCGTCTTGAAGATGCTTTCCAGACGTTCCTGGAGATTCGCCTCCAACACCACTTCCTGGTTGAGCTTCATCGACTTGTCTTTCTCGATGATGATCACCACCGTCCGGTCTTGATCCGGGGGTGGAGGGGGAGAGTTCGGTGGGGGCGGCTGCGGTACGACCGCTTCCAGTCCTTTCGGCGTCAGCGGTGTGATGACCATGAAGATGATCAGCAGCACCAGCAGGACGTCGATGAGCGGCGTCATGTTAATTGTCGACTGCGGGCCGCCGTCCCCGCCTCCAGCTGCCATTGCCATAGAGATTCTCCTCGAAAGATTCTTCCCGGTCGCGTCCGCCCAAGACTACTTGGCGAGCGCTGTTTCCTTAGTCTTCTGGTCCTGCTCGGTAATCAAACCGATCTGCTCGACGCCAGCCGCGCGCAGGTTGTCTACTACGTCCACCACCACTTCATACCGGGCACGAGCATCGGCCTGGATGAACACCGTTTTATCCAAACGGCTGGTCAACATGTCCTTCACCTTCGCCGGGAGGGCGTCGGGAGCAGTCTTGGTGGTCTTCAAAAACACTTCCCCGTTGCGCGTGACGGAAATCAGGACAGCATCGTCCTTGTCAGCATCCTGCATCGCGATCGGGTTTTTGGCCTTCACCTTTTCCACGGTCACACCTTTGGACAACATAGGCGTGATCACCATGAAGATGATGAGCATCACGAGCATCACGTCAACCATGGGGGTGACGTTGATGTCATTGACAACTCCCTGGAGTTTTTTCTTCTTCTTCGACATCTTTCCTTAGCTCCTTTGAAACTCGCCCCGGCCGGACCCATCAGGGCCCGGCGCGGGATTCAACTCGTAGGGACCAGACCCCGTACTACTTGGAGGTCTTCTGGGAACGCTTGATGAAATAGTCGATCAATTCCGAGCTGGAGTTGCCCATCTCGACGTTGAACGCTTCAAGCTTGTTCGTGAAGAAGTTGAACATCATAACGGCCGGGATAGCCACGAACAGACCGATAGCGGTCGTAACGAGGGCTTCCGAAATACCGCCGGCGACAGCGCCGAGACCGGTCGACTTTTCCGTCGAGATGCCCTTGAAGGCGTTGATGATGCCGACGACGGTGCCGAACAGACCGACGAAGGGTCCGGTGGAACCGATGGTGGCCAGAGCGGAGACGCCGCGCTTCATTTCTGCCTGAACGATCGCTTCGGCGCGCTCGAGGGCGCGACGGGAGGCTTCGATCTCTTCTCCAGAGATTTCAGCGCTCAGCTGGTGGGCGCGGAACTCCTGCAGACCGGCGACAACGACCTTGGCCAAGTGGCTCTTCTTGAAGCTGTCAGCAATCTTGATGGCTTCATCGAGCTTGTTCTCACGCAGAGCGCCGGCCACTTTCGGGGCAAACATACGGGACTGGGTACGGGCGGCATTGAAGGCCATCAGGCGATCAATCATGACGCCAATGGACCAGGCGGACATGATGAACAGGATGATGACGACCGCCTTAGCGAGCCATCCCATCTGGTTCCACATCGAGATCGGGTCGAAGGCGATTCCGCCGGCTTCCTGAAGGAACAGGAAGGCCATCTGTTGTGCGAGCAAAAGCATTGTTACTTATCTCCTACGAGTTGAATTGAGTTTCTGGTCTGGTCTGGTTAAGGCCGTCATGCCCCAGGTAAGAGGCGTGACGCCCTCCTTACTGGCTCAACGTAAAGTTGACGTCGATTTGGGTGATCACTTCCACCGGGTCGCCGTTCAACAGCGTCGGTTGATACACCCACTGCTTCACCGCTTCAGTCGCCGACTGCACAAGCAGAGGGTGACCGCTGAGGAGCTGCAAATTCTGAATGGTGCCGTCCTTGCCAATGATGGCCGTGAACTTCACCGCACCCTGGATGCGGGCCTGTTTGGCCAGCGGAGGATACACGGGCTTCGGTTGCCGCACCAACTTGGCTGCCTGCACGTTGCCGCCGACGCGGATCGGGCCCGACGGGGGCTTCGGCTTTTCCTGCTTCGGAGGCGGAGGAGGCGGAGGAGGCGCAGCGTTCGGAATGCCGCCGATGATGCCACCCAGGACGCCACCGCCGACACCACCGGGCACGCCACCGGGGACGCCGCCCGTCACACCACCGGAAACCGGCGGCAGTTCATCTTCCTTGATCATGGCCACGTCCTTGGGGATCGTCTTGGGGGCCATCAAGCGGCCCATGTCGATCTGACGGGGAGCAACCTTGACGATCTTGACCGCAGCCGGAGGCGGCGGCGGGGGAGGCGGAGGCGGAGGCGGAGGTGCCACCAGCGAAGCCGACAGGCTAGCCATCGGGAGAGCCTCAAAGTAGATCAGCGGGATGACCACCAAAACGATGATCAGGCCGATCTGCACAGCAAAAGAGATCAGGAGGGAAGACGCTGCCCGCGTCTTATTCTTGTCTTCAATCAACGATTGCTCAAACATAGCTACCTTTCCCTGCTTCCAGCCCTAGCGTGCGGCTGTCGGCGCAATTACTCACTGCCTATTTGGATCCTTTACGGCCGGCCGGCGCAACCGCCACTGGAGCAGTGGGGGCTGGCTTCTTACGGCTTTCGAGGAAGTTTTGCCAGAATATCAGAAACGGGCTGGCGATGAACACGGAAGAATAGGTTCCCACCGCAATTCCCGCCACCAGTGCGAACGAGAAACCATTTAACACCGAACCACCGAACAACCACAAGGCCACGGCGCTTAAAAACGTCAACCCGGACGTCAGAATCGTACGGCTGAGGGTTTGATTAATGCTGGCGTTCACCAGCTCGTCAAAACTGGCCTTGCGCGAAAGCCGCAGGTTCTCGCGGATGCGGTCGAACACCACGATGGTGTCGTTCATCGAATAACCCACCAGCGTCAACAAGGCCGCGACAACCGTCAGATCGAGCGGCTTGTTGAACAGCGAGAACAAGCCCAGCGTGATGATCATGTCGTGAAACACGGCCAGCACCGCCGCAAAGCCATACACAAACTCGAAACGGAAACCAATATACACGAGCATGCCGGCCAACGCCAGCAGCGTCGCCTGGAGGGCCTTGGAGCGCAATTCACTACCCACCTTGGGACCCACCACCTCGACATTGCGGATGGCGAACGGGGCCAGATAGCACTCCTGCTTCATGGCCGTGACGACCGCCGGCGTGACGCCAGCAACGCCCGTCACCTCATCAAGCGAACCGATCAAACCCGAGCGAGGGGGCGTATTGCGGAAATCCATCAATGCCTTCGCCAGATCTTGCAACTGTTGCTCCGACAAAGGTACCCCGGCCCGCTGCAGTGGGCCACGCATCCGCTCCGCAAAGGAGGACTGCGTCGCATTATTGAAATCCAACTTGCCGGACTGTGGCTGGCCGAACGTAGTGTCCAGCGTCTGCACCATCGTGGCACGCACGGTCTCCAGCTCTTTCTCGCCCTTCATCTCGGTCCCGATCATGATCTCGTTCTTGCCGGACGTTACTTCCTGCACCGAGATCTCGCCGGCGATCTTCGCGCCGATGGCGGACCGGACCCGGTCCACTTGAGGCGCGGACGCGAAGCGAACATTCATCACCGCGCCGCCCTTGAAGTCAATCCCATACTCGGGACCACCCTTCACAGCCAGGCTTACCAAGCCCGCCGCCGTTAACACCAGCGAAGCGATGATAAAGGGCCACTTCTTGCCCAGAAAGTCGAAATTTGAATTCTTGAATAACTCCATCGTTCAAGCCAGCTGGTTATGCCCGGCTCCGGCGCTTTCTGCCTGAGCCATAGACACCACCACTTCCCCATTGGTTCCCGGCAACTGCCGGTGAACCCCTTAAATGCTAAGAGAGTCTACCTGCTTCTTGCCAGACAGTTCCCAATCGAAAATCGCCCGCGATACAAACACGGCCGTGAACACATTGGCCAGCAGACCAATCACCAGCGTGACCGCGAAGCCCTTCACCGCGGTTGTACCGAAGATAAAGAGGAATGCACAGGAAACCACAGTCGTGACGTGGGTGTCAACAATGGTCCACCAGGCTTTGCCGAAACCCGCATCAATGGCTGCGGCCACGGCCTTCCCGGCGCGCAGCTCCTCACGGATACGCTCAAAAATCAGGACATTGGAATCGACCGCCATGCCGATCAAAAGGATGATGCCGGCGATGCCAGGCAGCGTCAACACGGCCCCGAAATAAGCCAAGCAGCCGATGAGGATGATCGCGTTGAGGATCAGGGCCAGCGTCGCATTGATGCCGCTTTTCTTGTAGTAGAAAAGCATCACCAGCGTCACGGCCACCAAGCCAATCACGCCCGCCTGCAAACCCTGCGCAATGGAGTCCGCACCGAGAGAGGGCCCCACGCTGCGCTCTTCGAGATAGAGAATGCCCGCGGGCAAGGATCCAGCGCGGAGCACCAGCGCCAGGTCCGAAGCCTCCTGCTGCCCAAAGGCACCCGAGATACGGCCCTGATCAGAGATGCGGCTCTCGATCGTCGCCACGCTGCGGATCGCGTTGTCCAGAATGACGGCCAAGCGCTTATTGATGTTGGCTTCCGTGAAGCGCTCAAAACGGCGTGCGCCGTCTTGCGACAGAACAAAGTTCGTCTCCCACCGGCCCGTGGCACCATCCTGGCTGGGACGGGCATCGCGGAGATCGCGACCAGTCACCACGGCCGTACGGGTCAACAGGTACCAGCTCTCAGAGGCTGCACTCGGGTCACCGGCCCGCGGCAGTTGCCGCACCAGACGGGTGTTCAAAGGCAGAACGCCACCAAAGTTGGCCAGCGCACCCTCACGCGTCGGGAACGGCCCTTCGCGGACTTCAGTGATCTCAAGCAGAGCAGCCGTCTGGATGATTTGCTTAATGCGAGCCGGATCGTCAACGCCCGGCAATTGGACGAGCAACTCCGCTTCATCTTCGGTCCGGCCACTGGGCTGGACGGAGGATTCAGCCAAGCCCAAGCCATTGATGCGATTCTCAATCGTGCTCTGGGCACGCGTCACGGTATCTTTACGCAGGGCCAGCGCTTCGGTGGCCTTCAGGTTCATGCGATAGTCCGTGGAGTTGATCGCCGTCAACGTCCAGGCCGCGTAATTCTCGGTGATCACCTGCCGGAAGGCACCAGCTTTGTTGGCCTCGACACCCTTGACGGTGATCTCAATTTTGCTGGCCTCGGAGAGCGTTTGCGGATCGTTGCGCTCCATGCCGGCATAGTTCACCTGCGCCTTGCCCAGTTGGTCGCGCAGATTTTCGATGACGCGGTCGGCTTCCGCCTTGAATGCATCCTGCACCTGGACTTGCAGCATCAACTGACTACCGCCGCGCAGATCAAGACCCAGCTTGATGTTCTGGTTCCAATTGGCCACCAGTTCATCTTTGGACTTCGGCAGCCCAATCATGCCGTACAGGCAGACCAGGATGGTCGCCGCAATCACCAAAAATTTTACTTGTAGACTCTTCATCGAAAATTACCCTTGAGCCTCGGGCTTGGCGCCCATCATGCCGGCCACCGCACTGCGGGCGATTAAGACCTTAAGGCCATCCGGCTTGAGACGCAGAACCAGAGTATCGTTATCCGTGTTGATGGCCGCAATGGAGCCGATCAGTCCGCCGTTGGTGACAACTTCGTCCCCATTTTTCAGGCCCTCCAGCATCTGCTTGGTCTGCTTCTTCTGCTTCTGCATAGGCAGGAAGAGCAGAAAATAGAAGATCGCGAAGATCAGCAGAACCGGCAGGAAGCCGAGGATCGGATTTTGCGATTGCAGAAGAAAGGCCATGTCGGAAGTTCAATCTTAGAACGCGATCGGAGCGGATTGCTTGGCGGGAACCCCTTAGAACGTACTATAACCTCGGGCTTCGCTTCACACCCCCCAGTCAGCGGATCAATCCGTCGCCCCAGCCGGTTGCCCCGCACGAGCGCGCATTGACTCTAAGAACTGAGGAAAAACCCCAAGTACTAGAGACTCCCGCATTCCCCGGGCAATGTCAAGATAATGGCGCAAGTTGTGAATGGTGGCCAGCGTAGAAAAAAGAATCTCGCCCGCCATAAAGAGGTGGCGCAGGTAAGCCCGGGAGAAATGGCGGCA
>JBIKMK010000230.1:0-6375 GCA_044359315.1 Bryobacteraceae bacterium
ATGCTGCGCCAGACTCTACTCTTCCTGTCGGCTCAACCCCGGCTTCGTCACTGGGCTGAGACGTCGGCGCTGGCCGGTCCGCTCACCCGGCGGTTTGTGGCGGGAACCACCCTCGACGACGTCATCCGCGTCTGCCGGGAGATCAATGGCCAGGGCATCGCTACGTCCCTGGATCATTTGGGCGAGAACGTCACGTCGGCCGCTGAAGCCGGAGAAAGCCGTGACCAGGCACTGAAGGGATTGGCGCGGATCGCCGATCAACGCTTGAATTCCACGGTGTCGATCAAGCTGACTCAATTCGGACTCGATCTGGGCACGGACCTTTGCCTCGATAACGTCGCGCCGCTGGTGGAACGCGCCCGTGAGATCGGCACCCGGGTGGAGATCGACATGGAATCAACGGTCTACACCGACCGGACGCTGGAGATTGTGACCTCGCTGCATCAGCGGTTCGGCTGCGTCCGGGCCGTCATCCAGGCCTATCTGCGGCGCAGTGAAGCTGACATCCGGCTGCTGTCGGAAGCGGGCATCCCCGTGCGGCTGTGCAAAGGGGCCTACAACGAAGACGCGTCGGTGGCCTACCCGGAAAAGGAGCAGGTGGACGAAAACTATCTGCGGCTGGCGCGGTTGCTGTTGGAGATCGGCACCGATCCGGCCTTGGCCACCCATGACGACCGGATGGTGGCGGTGGGAAAAGGCCATCCCGCGGACAAGTTCGAATATCAGATGTTGTATGGAGTGCGCCGGGACCTGCAACGCCGGCTGGTGGCGGAGGGCTACCGCTTACGGCTCTACGTGCCGTATGGGGACGCCTGGTATCCGTACTTTATGCGCCGGTTAGCGGAGCGCCCGGCGAACCTGTTGTTTTTGGCGAAAAGCCTTTTCCGAAATTAGCGGGAACCAGGATCCGGCCCGGGCTGTCCTAATGGGTGACGGATCAGGACGAGGATGAGATGAGATATTGGGGCTTGTTTATCGCGAAGCTGGCCGCGGTGTTCGGCGTGGCGGCTGCCTTGAAGTGGCTCATCCGGGCCGTGGTCCCGATCGGCTATACCGCCACGCGGTTTGGCCACGCTCCGTTTTCGCACGATCTCGCCTACACGACGGCCATGATGGTCTACACGCTGATCTGCATTGGCCTGTTGGCGCTGGTGGTGATTGACCAGAAGTACCGCTGCCGGACCTGCGCCCGGCGGCTGCGGATGCCGGTGAATAGTGGCTCCTGGTCGGCGGCCACCATCTTTGCGCCCCCGCGCACGGAGTTTATCTGTCCATATGGCCACGGCACCATGACCCAGCCCGACCTGCAAATCGCCGGGCGCGAGACGGCGGTTTGGGTGGAACACAAAGACATCTGGGAAGAATTGGAATCACTCGGCCCCAAGCGTTAGCGGCTCTGCGCGAAGGCGCGCCTCGAAGCGGGTTGATACACTGCGGTTAGTGGGAAGCAAAAACAAGGTCTCGCGGAATTCTGCCCCCGGGCGCCCGTTCGGCGCAAGCTGGGTCCGCTGGCTATTGGTGGCCGGTGGAGTGGGGCTGATGTCCGCCTTGGCCGTGACGGGCTATTTCTACTTTAAGTACGCCCGTCTGATCGAAGAGAAGCTGGCCGTGGGTCCGTTTGCGAAGACGTCAAAGCTCTACGCGGCGCCGGAAACGGTCCACGTGGGCGATGAGTTGACGGCGGACGACATCGCCTCTGAGCTGCGCCGCGCCGGCTACCGGGAATCGGAAGGTGGGCTGATCGGCTGGTTTAAGAAGCGGCCCGACGGCATCGAGATCTTCCCCGGCCCGGACTCCTTCTTCCGCCAGGAATCCTTCCTCATCAAGTTTGCCTCAGGAGAAAGTGGCCACACCCAGGTGGCCAGCATCGTTTCGTTACGCGACGCGTCCCGTCGCACCGTCTACCAGTTGGAGCCGGAACTGGTGACCAATCTGTTTGACCGCAACCGCCAAAAGCGCCGCATCGTCAAGTTTGAAGACATTCCCCCGCACCTGGTGCAGGCCGTTGTTTCGGTGGAAGATAAGCGCTTCTTCAAGCATGCCGGGTTTGACCCGTTGCGGATCATGAAGGCGGCGTTTGTCGACATTAAGGCCGGCCGTCACGCCGAAGGTGCTTCGACGCTGACGATGCAACTGGCGCGCGGGATCTGGCTGACCCCGGAGAAGTCCTGGAAGCGCAAGGCCGCCGAAACGCTGATCACCCTGCACCTGGAGCGGACGCTCACCAAAGAGCAGATTTTTGAGTACTACTCCAACAACGTCGATATGGGCCGCCGGGGCAGCTTCCAGATTCTCGGCTTTGGGGAAGCAGCCCAGGCCTATTTCGGCAAGGACATCAAGCAATTGACGCTGGCCGAAGCGGCCACGCTGGCCGGCTTGATCCAACGGCCCAGCTTTACCAACCCCGTTCGCTGGCCGGAGCGGTCCCGGTCCCGCCGCAATATCGTGCTGACGCTGATGCGCGACAACGGGTATATCGACGACCGCGGCTATGCCGTGGCGGCCGAGGCTCCGGTGCAGGTGGCGATGGGCACCGTGGACTCCAACGACGCGCCCTATTTTGTCGACCTGGCCAATGACTGGCTGCAGGACAACATGGCGGAGCATGACTTCCAAAACCGCGCCTACCGGATCTATACGACGCTGGACCCCCGCCTGCAGAAGGACGCGGCCGATGCCGTGCGGGCCGGCATCAAGGAACCCGATGAACTGGTGGAGAAGCGCCGCAAGCGCACCAAGGAAGCCGAGCGTGAGGTCCAGGTGGCGCTGGTGGCGCTGGACGCGGAAACGGGTGAAGTACGGGCTCTGCTGGGCGGGCGGAACTACGGCACCAGCCAGTTGAACCGGGTACTGTCCAAGCGCCAACCGGGATCGATCTTTAAGCCGTTTGTCTATGCGGCGGCCCTGAACACCGGACTCGACCCAAATGCCAAAACCGTCATCACCCCTTCCATGACGCTGATGGACGAGGCCAAGGTGTTTCACTATGAGGACAAAGAGTATGAGCCGGGCAATTTCGGCGACAAGTTCTACGGTCAAGTCACCGTCCGGCAGGCGTTGGCCAAAAGCCTGAATATCCCGACGGTGGAGCTGGCGGAAATGGCCGGCTATGCAGAAGTAGCGGCGCTGGCCAAGAAGGCCGGGTTGCCGAACCAGATCGCCACGCCGTCCATTGCGCTGGGCTCCTATGACGCCACACCGCTCGACATGGCGGGCTCTTATACGGTTTTCGCCAACGGGGGCAACTACATCAAGCCAACGCTGGTCAAGGCGATCTACACCCAGGATGGCGAGCGGATCTTTGAGGCCAAGCCTGAAAAGCGCAAAGTACTCGATCCGCGCGTGGCCTACATGATGGTGAACCTGCTGGAAGAGGTGATGCGGTCCGGCACCGGAGCCGGTGCCCGGGGCCGGGGCTTCGTCTTGCCGGCGGCGGGCAAGACGGGCACCTCGCGTGATGCCTGGTTTGCGGGCTTTACCTCCAAGCTGATCACGGTGGTGTGGGTTGGTTTTGACGACAACACCGACCTGAAGCTGGAAGGAGCCAAGGCCGCGCTGCCTATTTGGACCGAGTTCATGAAGCGGGCCCACCTGCACAGTGACTATAAGAGTGCATTGCCGTTTGCGCCGCCCGAAGGGATCACCCTCACCCAGTGCGGCGAACGGAGCGAGGTTTTCATCACCGGCACCCAGCCCGCCGATTCCTGTGGTGGTTCGGGCGGGACGCAGGTGGCTTCCTGGGAAGAGCCCAGCGCTCCCGGTGCCGAGACCCAGCCCGGCGAACCCGCCGCCCCCCGCAGGGCGGCGCGTGTGGCCCGGGCCGAGCCGCAATCGATTCCCGTTCCGGCCCCAGCTACGGCGGCGCAGCCGGCAGCGAAAGAAAAGAAGGGACTATTTGACCGTTTTCGGGCTATATTCAGGTAGTTTCGGGAGACAGCCATGCTGACACTCGTCTTGTTCGCAAGTATCTCGGCGCAACAGAGCGGACCCGTTCCGGGAGCCCCCGGCCCCGCCGCGCCCACTCAGAGTTTTGCCGACACGCGCGGAGGGCTCAAACCCACCACTCCGCCCGCCACTCTAGGCACCCAGTTGGGGCCCGAGATGCGCGGCGATATCTTCATGGCGCGCAAGATGTACCGCGAAGCCGCTGAAATGTACAAGCAGATGGACCCGTCGTCGGCCATCACATGGAACAAGGTGGGGATCGCCTACCATCAGATGCTGGACCTGGATGCGGCCCGGCGCTACTACGAGCGTGCAGCCAAACTCAACCCGAAGTACCCCGAAGCGGTGAACAATCTGGGCACCATCCACTACGCCAAAAAGAACTATCGGCGGGCCGTCAGTTCTTACCGGCGGGCCCTGCGGCTGACACCCAATTCCGCCTCGATCCTCAGCAATCTGGGGACCGCTTATTTTGCCCGCAGGAATTACGATGAGGCTTTCAAGACCTACCAGCAGGCTCTGGCGCTGGACCCGGAGGTATTTGAGCACCGGGGAGCGGCGGGCGTCATGCTACAGGAGCGGACGGTGGAAGAGCGGGCGAAGTTTCACTTCTACCTGGCCAAGACCTACGCCAAATCCGGCAACCCGGAACGGGCGTTGAGCTACCTCCGCAAAGCGATTGAGGAAGGCTTCAAGGAGCGCGACCAGATGAAGGAAGACCCCTCGTTTGCCGCGTTGCGCGAATTACCCGAATTTCAGGAACTCTTGCAGTACAAACCGAAGGTGCTTTGAAACAGCGCAGAACGTGGTATCTACTGGCCGCCAGCGGCCTCTTGTTGACTGACTGCGGACGAAAGCCGGAGGTGCCGGCGTTTTCACGCTTCGTCATCGCTCCGGTGGAAGACCTGACTTCGGGCGACCAACTCGCCTGGATTCCGGAGGCTCTCCGCGCCCTGTTGGCCAGCCAGCTTTCGGCTTCGCCCAAAGTGGAAGTGGGTCGCGCCCGGTCGCTGGCCGAAACACAGGCCGCGCAGGTGGCGGCGCTCCCGGTCTATTGCCGGCTGGAAGGAACGGCCGCGCGGCTGACGCTCCATTGCTGGAAGCCGGGCGGAGAGCCGATCCAATCCAGCGGCCCGGTTTCGGATGGTTTGGCGGGCCTGGTAACGCCGGTGGGACGCTGGCTGGATGCCGAGGCGAAACCCGCTCCGGCCTTGAAGTCTGAGGCCTTGAAGGCCTATGGCGAGCGCCGGTATGAAGATGCAGTCGCCATTGAACCCGATTTCGGCTTGGCCTACCAGGACGGCGCGGCGGCCTGGCTGGGCGGCCAGCGAGAAGCAGCCATGCGGCTCATCGCGGCGGGTATTGCACGCGGGAAGAATCTCGACGAACCGACCCAAGCGCAGTTGATGCTCGATCAGGCCGCACTCTCAGGCGATGCCAAGGCCCAGGCGGCGGCACTGGAGCGGTTGAGTCAACTTCGGCCCAAGGACCCTGTCCGGTTGCGCGGCCTGGTGCAAGCCCAACTGCGGTCCCGGCAGCCTAAGGCGGCGGCGACGACGCAGGCCCGCTTAACGGAGCTGCTTCCGGCGGATGCGGCGGCCTGGAACGATCTGGGGTACATGCGGGTATACGCGGGCGACCTGAAGGGCGCGCGCGAGGCACTGGAGAAGTATCGCCAGTTGACACCCGATCAGCCCAATCCGCTTGATTCACTGGGCGAGGTGCACTTTTATGCGGGAGACTTTGCCGCCGCCGAACGGTACTTTCTGGAGTCGTTCAAGAAAGACCCGGCATTCCTGACCGGCCAAGGAATGTACAAGGCCGCTTTGGCCCGCTTGATGGCGGGTGACCGGGCGGCAGCGGACAAACACTGGAAGACGTTTCTCGATACCTTGACCGACACTCCCGCGCAGGGCAAAGCGTTTTTGCAAGCTTTGTGGCTCTACTGTTCCGACCGCCCGGCCGAAGCCGAAGCGGCGATGAAGGAAGTCAAGACGCAGTTGGCCGAAACGCATGTCGCGCTCTGGAGCCGTTTGCGCGGTGACTCGGCCGGGGCACAGCAAGCACTCCAGCGGGCATTCCCCACGCGGCAGGTGAATTCGTTGAACGGGCTGCTGGCGCTGTTCGTCAATTCCAGCCCGGCGTCACCCGCGGAGTGGTCCAAACGAGCCGCGGCGCAGTTTTCAGACCCCCGGGTGCGGGGCGTCGGCCCCTTGGCGTTGGGCACGGCACTGCTGATGAACCAGCACTACGCCGCCGCCGTTGAACTGTTCCGCACCGGGCTGAATCAGGCACCGATCTCAGAGGACATCGAAGTGCGGGAACTGCTGGCTTGGGCACTGACGGGAGCAGGCCAGGAAGCGGAAGCCAAGACATTGCTGGCGCACCACGGAGTTCCCCGTTTGCCAACGGCCACGCCGCTCGCTCCGA
>JBIKMK010000189.1:0-7113 GCA_044359315.1 Bryobacteraceae bacterium
ATGCGTAACCGGAACCGGATCGCCATCCTGTCGCCCGTGGCCTGGCGGACTCCGCCTCGCCACTACGGCGCCTGGGAGACAGTGGCCGGCAATATCGCCGAGGGGCTGGTGGCCCGCGGCTGGGATGTGACCCTGTTTGCCACAAAGGATTCCATCACTAGTGCCCGCCTGCATGCTGTGATCGATCGCGGCTACGAGGAGGACTCGGCCCAAGACCCCAAAGTCGCGGAGTACCTGCACATCTCGGAGGCGTTTGAACATGCTGCGGAGTTTGACTTGATCCACAGCCACTACGACTTCATGGCCCTTAGCTACTCGCGCCTGGTGAAGACTCCAGTGCTCACCACCATCCACGGCTTCTCCTCGCCGCGGATCATGCCCGCCTATGCGAAGTACCGCGAAGGCAACTTCGTCTCCATCAGCTATGCGGACCGCGCGCCCGAACTGACATACCTGGCCACGGTCTACAACGGCATTGACCTCGATCTCTATCCGTTCCAGGAACGCCCCGGCGGGAATCTGGTCTTCCTGGGCCGTATCCACCCGGACAAGGGGGTGCACTTGGCCATCGAGGTCGCGCAGCGCAGCGGCCAGCCCCTGCTGATCGCGGGCATCATTCAAGACAAGGCCTATTTCCGCGATCAGGTGGAACCCCATCTGGGCGACACCATCCGCTACCTTGGGCCGTTGGATGTGGCGGGCAAGAACCGGCTCTTCGCCGATGCCTCTGCCCTGCTGCATCTGAACACGATCCCGGAGCGGTTCGGCTTGGTGTTGGCCGAAGCCAATGCGGCCGGTGTGCCGGTGATCGCGATGGATTTGGGTTCCTGCCGGGAAGTCATCGACAACCGCGAGACCGGGTTTCTGGTCCGCGACGTGGCCCAGGCGGTGGCGGTACTGCCAGAACTCGCCAGGATCGACCGGCACTATTGCCGGCGCCGCGTGGCCGAATACTTCTCCATCGAGGCCATGGTGCGGTCCTATGAGCAGGTCTACGACCAGATGATAGGCCGGAGTGGCGCCCGCTGGCCGGACAGACAGTCGAGCTATGCCCACGCATGAGACCGACCATCGTCCGTCGGTACTTCGGCAATCCGGTCCTCACCAAGCACGACATCCCGTACCCGGTGGAGACAGTGCACAACGCCGCGGTGGTCAAGCATGGCCTGGAGTACATCATGCTGTTCCGGTCTCACCTCCGGACGGGACGCTCGATTATCGGGCTGGCGCGCAGCAGCGATGGCTTCCACTTCACGGCGGACCGGGCACCCTTCCTGACTCCGTCGCGGGAACCAGGCTTTGCCGCTTATGAGGAGTTCGGCGTGGAGGACCCGCGGGTGACGCTGCTCGATGGCGAGTATCTCATCACCTACAGCGCGTACTCGCGCCACGGCGTGCGGATCGGCTTGGCCAAGACCACGGACTTCATCTCAGTGGAGCGCTTCTCGCTGATCACCGAAGCCGACTACCGCAATGTCGTCATCTTTCCCGCGAAGTTCAACGGCCTCTATGCGCGGCTGGACCGGCCCCATTCAGATATTGCGCCCTGGTCGATCTGGATCTCCTACTCGCCCGACCTGCGGTTTTGGGGGCAATCCGAGCTGGTCATGCGGCCCGAGCCCTATCACTGGGATGAGATGAAAATCGGCCCCGGCGCACCACCCATCCGTACTGACGCCGGCTGGCTATCCATCTATCACGGCGTCTTTCAAACCATGGCCGGCTCCGTCTACCGCCTGGGCGTCGCCTTGCACGATCTGGCTGATCCGGCAAAGATGCTGGGCATCAGCGATAGCTGGATTCTCCAACCGGAGGACCCCTGGGAGGTGACTGGCTATGTCCCCAATGTCGTATTCACCTGCGGGGCGGTGCCAGAAGGCGACGGGACGGTGAAGATCTACTGGGGTGGCGCCGATTCCGTGATGTGCGTTGGCGAAGCCGCCATCAACGACTTGATCCAGCTTTGCCTGGAAGCAGCCCGGCCTTCTGGCACCGCAGGCGCTGCAACGCAAAGAGAAGAAAAATCACACATGGCAAAAGAAAACCTTTGACACGGCGGCTCTCCTAATCAGTGGGTTGAAGATTCGATTCCTTCCGCGCTCACCATTCAGCGGCTCTGTTCCCATCTCCCGTCAGCCATCTTGACCAGCCAGCGTTCCCAAATGCCGGGCATCATGGGCAGGTGGCCCGATGCTTCAGGGCCAGAAAAAAAGATCCACTGCTTGTCCCCTTTTGCGGGATTTCGACGCTATTACGGATGTCCCCCTACATCTATGTCTCAATTCTCTGTCCGAAATGTATCCGCTAACGGCCAAATCGAAGCCATGCCATACCGGCGCCAGCCGCGCGGCCGGATGGCCACGGCCCAGCATTGCGCGCGAAGCGTCATGGTGGGCCTCTTCATGGCGATGTTCTGTTACGGCGGGTCCATTCCGGTGGGATACCTTAGTTTCGCCGCCGATTCCCCGCTGGCGGGGCAGACTTCCTTCAATCTGGTGAACGCGACGGGTGCGCTGGGCTGCACGGTGGACGCTCCAGTTTGTGACGAACTACTGCTGGATGGTGTGCTGACGATCGACTACGGCTTGGGTGAAATTGTGACGGCTCCGCTGTCGGTCAACCTCGGCGCGGGGAGTTGGTTGCCTTCCGAGTTCATCTTCAATGATGCGCGGACGCCGTGGAGTGCCAAGTTCTCGGGCTCCACCAAGGCAAAGTCGGTTGTTCTGTTTGATGGCACGACGCAAGCCATCAACGGAATAGTCACCGGTAGCGCGAATGATCTGGGTAGTGCACCCGAGTTGATTCTTTACACGGAATCTGTCCCCATTCCTGAGCCCGCCACGCTTTCTTTGATGGCGGCGGCCTTGCTGACCTTCTTCACCTGGCGCAGGTTCGCCGCGTAGCCCGGCAGCTTTCACAAACAAGCATCGATATCGCTGGTTGAGAACTGAGGAGATCTTCATGACCGCCATCCGCCATGGCGTGAGCCGACTTGCGTTCCTGTTCGCCGTCGCAGCTGTTGCTGCCGTTGCGCAAACGCCCGTTAGTGCCACTGCACCCGTCCCTTCCGCCGGACCGGCCGGAACGCAAATTCTGCTGCGCCTGACCGGCCTTCCCGCCGGCACCATCGCCCCCGCCGATGTCGCCATTCAATTGACGCCGGCACCGGGCAATGGCGGGGCCCGCAGTATCGCTCCACTTTCGGTGGCTGGTGCGCTGGGTTCGCGCGACCTTCGATTTGTGGTCCCCGCTTCGCTGGCGGCGGGGAGCGCCCCTTACAGTTTGGGGGTGACGGTGACGGGCCGGACCGGCACGGGCGCGACGTTCTACAATGCGACGCCGCTGAAGTTTCTGGTGACGCCCGCGCCCCGGATCTCCAGCCTGTCGGTCAATGCGCTGAATCGTGGTGCCACTCAGGTACCGGTGGAGATTACGGGTGAGTTCACGCAATGGAGCACGCTGGGCTTGCCGGTGGTGAGCCTGGGGGAGGGCGTGACGATCTCGGAGCTGGCCCGTTCGCCGCTGGCGCCGGAGACGCGGCTGACGGCCAAGTTGACGGTGGCGGCCAATGCACCGGTGGGGCCCCGGTCGCTGATGGTGGCCCAGGGCTCAGTGGTCGCCAGTGGGTCGAACCTGCTGGCCAACTCCTTCACGGTGCTGGCCGCGCCGCCGGTTCCGTTGAGCGGTGTTTCCCCCGCCACGGTGGCCCAGGGTGCGGCCGCGACGATTGACCTTTATGGCTCCGGCTTTACCACTGCCTCGCAGGCCTTCTTTGGCGAAGGCGTCACCGTCAATCAGATGGTGTTTGTCACGCCCACCCACATTCAGGCGGTGATCCAAGCGAATCCCTACGCCTATCCCGGCTTCCGTCCCATCACGGTCGTGACCGGCGGCAGTTTCGCTACGGGCCAATCCTTGCAAGTGACCCATAAGCTGGTGTCGCTCCAGTCGGTTTACCCTGCGAGCTTGCCGCAAGGCCGATCCGAAACCGTCACCATTCTGGCTACCGGCACCAACTTCCTGCGGGATGCGACGCAGGTCAGTTTCAGCCGGCCGGGCAGTGGCGGAATTGTGGTGGGCGATGTGGTGGTGGTTTCACCCACGGAACTGCGCGCGGAGGTGGCCGTCACGCCGGGAGCACCGCTCGGCATGTGGGCTATCAGGGTCACCACCGGCGGCGAGAGCTTGAACGCGGGGCAATTCACGGTGACCGGAGGCACGCCTCTGATCACGCAGGTCAGCCCGCCTTCCGGCCTGCAAGGCGCACCGGCATTCCCGGTGACGCTGACGGCCGCTTTCACGACGTTTACCGCCGGCACCACGATCGCCTGCGCGGGTGGTGGCTTGACCATCGGCGCAACGACGTTGCTTTCGCCGGTGTCGGTGCGCGCAAATTTCGCGATCAGTGCACTGGCCGCAGTGGGAGCCCGGGCTTGCACGGCAAAGACCGGCGGCACCATTGTGCCCTTCACATTTCAAGTGAACGCGGCCAGCGGTGTCCAACTGCTGAGTCTCTCACCGAGCAGCGGGCCGCAGGGCAGCGCGATCCAGCCGGCTAGCATCCGGGGGGTGGGGACGAACTTTGTGCGGGGCACTACGGTGGTCAGCCTGCGGCATTCCTCGACTGGTTTCGCTCTCACGATCCCTCAGCCGGTCACTGTCCTGAGTGCGACCGAAATCGAGATGGCGGTTGTGATTCCCGCGGAAGCACCCGTGGGTCCGTACCACCTTCAGGTACAAACGGGCGGCGAGGTTTTGAGCTTGAACGACGCGTTCCGTGTGCTGCCGGCGACGCCGCAGGTGAGTGTGACGCCGTCATCGCTGCCGCAGCAGGCGGAGCAGACGCTGGTGTTCAGCGGCAGCTTCACCAACTGGGGCCCCGGCACTGCCATTGACCCCAGTCCGACGCCCGATATTGAGTACGTGTCGGGGCTGCAAGTGCAGTCCGCCACCCAGGCCACGCTGCGGGTCCGCATCCGGCCGCGGGCGAACTTTGCGTTTCCGCCTAATCCCTATCTCCTAGTCTTGCGGACCACGGTGGATTCTCCGTTTGGACCCTACCAGGAGGCTGTTGGTTCGGGGTTCTTCGTGGCCCGGGGGGCGGCTCGTATTCTGTCGGTGAATCCGCCATCAGGCAACTCAGGCGCCCGCATCCCGGTGACGATCCAGGGCGAGTTCACCAACTTCCGGCAAGGCCTGACCACCGTGGCGTTCGGGTGCGGGGCGCAAGTGCTCACGAATCCGGCGACCGTGGTGAGTCCGGCCGAACTGCGCGTCGAAGTGCAGTTGCCGACATCTTCCGCACCGGTGTCCAACTGCCCGGTAAGCGCCATCACCGAGGGTGAGCAAGCCGACGGCGCCTTTGAGCTGCGCGGCATTGCGCCACCGGTGATCTCTTCCGTCACCCCCAACTCCGCCGCGCAAGGTGAGACCCGGTCCATCGTCATCCTGGGCACCAATACCAATTGGGCCGCTGGAACGACGGTGAGCCTGGGCGTGGGCGTCAGTGTTATTCCCACCTCGATCACACCCACGCGGATTGAAGCGACCGTGAGTGTTGTGCCGACGACGGCCACGGGCACGCGGCCGGTGACGGTGACCACCGGCACGCAGGTGTTGAACTACGGTGTCCCGACGCCTTTCGCCGTGATGCCGGGCCCGGCGGAGATACGGTCCCTGTCGCTGGCCTCGATCGCCCAAGGACAGAACCTGAAGCCGGTGATCATTACCGGCCGCGCCACCAACTTCCTCCGGGGGAGCAGTGTCCCCAATTTTGGTCCGGGCATCGCCGTCAATAGCTTCACGGTGGAATCGCCCACCCAAGCCACGGCGGTTATCTCCGCCAGTTTGTCGGCGCCGCTGGGTCTGCGGACCGTTCAGGTGACGACTGACGGCGAAGTGGCGTCCATCTCGACGGCGTTCTCGGTGACGGAAAAGCAGCCGGTGATTCTTTCGGTCTCGCCGGTATCGGCTCCGCAGGGCACCACCGTGGATGTCACCGTGTTGGGTGAGGCCACCTCGTTCTCGGCAGCCAGTGTTCTCAGCCTGGGGCCGGACATCGACTTTCTCAATGTTGTGGGCACACCCACGCCTACCCGGGCAGTCTTCCGGATGCGCGTCGGACCACTGGCGATCACGTCAACGTTGCCCCATCGAACGGCGAGAGTGACGACCGGAACCGAGGTGGTGGAGGCGGCCACCGCGTTCTTCGCCACGCCGGGTTCAGCGGCGATCAGCAGCCTGACCCCAGGCATCGCGATCCAGGGTAAGAATGCGGAGATCCTGGTTAGTGGCCAGGACACCAACTTCCAGGCCTCCGTCACCACGGTGTCGATCTCTGTCCCGTCGGGTTCACCTGCCATCGCCATCGGCGAAGTGATTGTCCGGAGCGCAAATGAGTTGGTGGTGCGTTTCGCAGTGCCTCCCAATGCCGCCACCGGCTTGCGGACGATCACTGTCAGCACGCGGGGCGAAGTGGTCAGCGCCGTGAACGCGCTCCGGATCGACCCCGGCCTGCCGGTGCTCGTCAGCGTTCTACCCACCAGTCTGGCCCAAGGCCAGCGCGCCAATGTCACGCTGACCACGCAGTACACCAGCCTGACCACTGGCACCACCGCGGTTTCACTGGGGGCGGGCGTGACGATCAACAGCATCGTGTCCCTGGAAACCAACGCCGCCACGCGAGTGCAGACGCTGGTGGCCGATGTCACGGTGTCTCCCACCGCAACGGTGGGTGGCCGCACAGCGACGCTGACCACCGGCGGCGAGATCGTCTCCGGCCCGGGAGTCTCGATTGTGGCCGGTCCGGCGCGCTTGTTGTCCCTCTCCCGCACCACGGCGGCGCAGGGCGAAGTCTTGCTCAATGTGGAGATTCTGGGCGAACTCACCAACTTTGTGCAGGACATCACCCTGCCATCGCTGGGCCCGGTGGAAGTGCAGCGGCTGACCATCTTGAGCGCCACGCGAGCGACGGCGGATCTACGCGTGCCACTGGCGGCGCCGGCGGGCACCTATGGCGCGTCGATGACGACCGGGGGCGAAACCGCCAACCTGGCCAACGCCTTCACCGTGACCGCCACCGGCCCGGCCACCATCACCCGGCTGACGCCCTCC
>JBIKMK010000190.1:0-7082 GCA_044359315.1 Bryobacteraceae bacterium
TCACCATGCTGGCCGGTGGAGGCGAGGCCCGCGTGCCCTTGACACTGGAGTTCCCCCGGCGCGGACAGTATCGCGAGGATGCCTTTGAGTTCTCCACGCGCTTCCCGTTTGGCTTTACCGACCGGCGGGTCCGCGTGGCGATTGAGCGCGATCTGATCGTTTACCCCTCGGTGCTCCCGCAGCCCGGCTTTGAGCAGATCCTCCAACGCCTGGAAGGCGAGATCGCCTCCCGCCAGCGCGGCCGCGGTGACGACTTTCACCGCATCCGGCCCTATGAGCATGGCGAAGGCACGCGCCACGTCGATTGGAAAACCACGGCGCACACGGGCGCTTTGCAGGTGCGCGAGTTTGTCCAGCCGGAGCAGCCCCACGTGGAGATCATCCTGGACCTGGCGGTTGGCGCGGGGCAGATGGAATGGCTGGAAGAGGCGATCGATTGCTGTGCCTATCTGGGCTGGTCGCTGGCGGAGCGCCGCGCGCCCTTCCGCTTCCGGACGCAGTTGTGCGATTTGCGGATTCCAGACGAGGCTGAGGTCTACGATATGCTGAGGTTTCTGGCATTGGTCGAACCGCTCTATGCGGCCAGTAACGTGCCCGATCCACGGTTCGCCTCCAACACTGATGAAGCTCTTGTGGTTCTCTTTAGCCGCCGCTCTGGCCCAGACCCCCGGCATCGGCCAGATCACGGCGCCGCCCGCCAAGCCTGACCCCGTGCGCACGCAGATCACCGTCACCGAGAATGTGGCGTCTGAAAGCCCGGCTTCCATCACCACCCTGGGCACGCCCGAACTGAAGCGCATCCCCGGTGTCAACATGGACGACCGTCTCCGCATGGTGCCCGGCTTCACCCTCTTGCGCCGCTCCTCCAGCTTGGCGGCCAATCCCACCACTCAAGGCATTTCGCTGCGCGGCATCGGTTCCACCGGCACCAGCCGCACTCTCGTCCTCTCCGATGGCATCCCCTTGAATGACCCGTTCGGCGGCTGGGTCTACTGGACCCGTACCTCGCCGGAGGAAGTGGAACGTGTCGAAGTCTCCCGCGGTTCCACCACCAGTGTCTTTGGTGACCGGGCGATGGGCGGCGCCATCAACTTCATCTCCCGCGCGCCCTCCACGGCCCGCCTCAGCCTGGGCTTTGAAGGCGGCAACCTGGGCACGCGCATGCCCACGGCCTCCTATTCGCAGCTATTGCGCCGCCGCTGGGGTGTCACGGCAGCGCTACGCGCATTCGAGACCGATGGCTACTTCATCGTGCCCAAGTCCATCCGCGGACGCGTCGATACCCCGGCCAACGTGAGGTTCATCGCTCCGCAAGTGAAACTGGACTGGCTGGCCCCCGGGCAACGCTTTTCGCTCAAGTCCGACATGCTGGTTGAAGAGCGCCAGAACGGCACCACGCTGGTGAATAACTCCACCGGCATTGGCTCTGTGTCCGGCAGCTATTCGCGGGAGTGGCTGTCGCTGCTGGCCTTTCACCAGCGGCAGGAATACCGCGCCGCGTTTTCCACCATCAGTGCGGACCGCAACACCGAACGCGTCACCTTCCGCCAAAGCGTACCCGCTGAATCAGTCGGCGGAGCAGGGTTTGTCACCTTGCGCCGTTCGCCGGTCACTTTACTGGCTGGTGGCGACTTCTTGCGCGTCGATGGCACCTCGCGCGATTGGCTAGTGCCCACCGGCGCCCGCATCGGCGGCGGCGTCCAGTTCCAACGCGGTGTATTTGGCCAGGCCGACTACAGCTGGCGGCAACTGAAGCTGTTCGGCGGCTCCCGCTATCACTTCACTGGGACGACGAGCTTTTACTCTCCCAGCGCCGGGTTCAGCTATGGCCTGGGTGGTGGCCTCCGCTTGCGCGGCAGTGCCTACCGCAGCTTCCGCGCACCCACGCTGAACGAGCTCTACCGCGAGTTCCGCGCCGGCAACACCACCACGCTGGCCAACCCCGCGCTGCTGCCCGAGAAGGTATTCGGTTCCGAGTTCGGAGCGGACTGGGTGGGTGAACGCTCACGGCTATCCGTCACGATGTATCGCAATGAACTATCCGCGCTGATCGGCAACGCCACGCTCTCGGCCACCCCCGCGCTGATCACCCGCGTCCGCCGCAATATCGGAGAAGCCCTGGCGCGCGGCATCGAAGCCAACTATCGCTATCGCGTCGGCGTCTGGACTTGGGAGACGTCCTACCTGTTTGCTGATTCGCGAGTCGCAACGCGCGAACGGATTCCGCAAATCCCGCGCCACCAGGGCAACGCTCAACTCTCCTGGAACCACCGCGGCACCCTGCTGGCGGGCGGCTTACGGGCAGGCTCACTCCAGTTTGAAGATGACCGCAACACGCAACTGCTACCAGGCTTCGCCCTGGCCCACATCTCGCTGGCGCAGCAGTTCCGCGAAGGCATTACCTTCACGCTGGCCGTCGAGAATGCGCTCAACCGCGAGTATCTGTCGGGCTTCACACCAGCCCCCCAGATCGCGGGTCCACGACTGGTGCGGGCGGGCATTCGCTGGACGCTAGGCCGTCAGCCCTAGAGATCAGCCTGAGCTCATTCTGAATGCGCTTCGTGGCGCAAGCCAACAGGTGATGCAGTAAAATCAAGACACGAAATGCCCGAAGTAACGCGATTCTTTGGAATTGTCATTCGAATGTATTTCGGAGATCACAGTCCCGCGCATTTCCACGCCGAGTACGGCGAATACGAGGCTCTCGTGGAGATAGAGACGCTCGCCGTCGTCCGGGGAGAACTCCCGAGGAGAGCCATGGCGTTGGTGCTCGAATGGGCAGCGCTTCATCGTCAGGAACTGAGAGCGGATTGGGAGCGGGCTCGGCGTGGAACGCCTTTGGAATCCATCGCCCCACTTGACTAAGGAGGAGCCATGAAATTAGTTCGCATCCGGGAAGCTAAGGCACTCGGAAACCACCGCGTGCAACTGACCTTGACCGACGGTCGCATTGTCGAGAGAGATCTTGGACCGATGCTGGAAGGCCCGGTTTTCTCTGAAATTCGGAGCGATGACATGCGATTTAGGGAGTTTAGTGTGGAGGGCGGCACGCTGGTTTGGCCCACCGGTGCCGACCTCTGCCCCGACGTCCTGATCTGGGGCGGCATGCCGCCAGCCGAGACCGCCGCGGACGCCGCATAAACGGCCACCGGTTACACCACAATCACCAACGACGAGGCTTATCCCCGGAGAGCTGGTTTGGAGTTTTGAGCGTCCCTAGTGGGGCAAGAGTGCCCGGGAGTATGTACTTGGCGCGTTGCGAGTCATCGCGTGAAGCCCGTGTCTTTCGTAAACGTGTGGCAGAGCCAACGCCAATCGGACCCGCCTACCGGACAATCCGAAACTCCGTCCAGGCTTGCGCTGGCAGATCCTTCAGCACGCCCGCTTGCCAATCGAACTCCGGGTGGGCCTTGATATGCTCATTGGCCTTGAAACTGGGCCCCGCCTGCGGACCCATGGCTGCCAGCAACCGCATCTCGGTCGCCATCTTCGCATCGGCGGCCTTGTTCTGCACTGCACCCGCCGGGCCGTACTCGTTCTGCCAAGGCTTCATGCCACGTGGTGAAAGATCATTGCGGCCGCAGAGCGTGCGCTCGCAAGCGTTGTTCTTCTTGTCCACCACATCGTAGTCGTCGGCCATGAAGCGCTTGGCGGCTTCGACGTCGATCTTGCCCTTGTACTGCTCCATCAACTGGTCCCACCGCTGACGGCGGGCGTTGGGCGAATTGTCGGCCTTCAGGTCGAAATCGGTCTCTTCACGCGCCAACTTCTCGTCCACCGGAAAGTTAGCCCCGGCGAAATAGCCGTCCGTGGTCCGCTTCAGGATGACGTTCTTCAAGCCCAGTTCCAGGCTCGCAATTTCGCCTGTGCGGGCATGCGCCACCAACCAGTTGTTGGCATAGCCGCCATTGTTGCCGGCCGTCATCAGACGCGAGAAATCGTCAATCGATTGCGAGTACTGCGCCGCCTTGCGGGCACGAACGAACTCGGGCACGCCCTTGGGGTCGAAACTCAAGAAGCCGGAGATGGTCGTCTCGGTGATCATCAAGCCCGTCTGGTTAATCACAAAGTCGTCACCGGAATGGATCAGGCCCGGGTAGCCGTCCATCAACATGCGCTGGCCGTTGGTGGGCTGGATGTCGAAGATGATGTTCCAGTTGGCACCGACTGCGTAATCCACCCAGGCGTTATGCGCCATCACGGGGCGGCCATCCTTGGTGTAGCTGCCGGTCGCCACAAACGCACTACAGTGCTCCGGCGCATTGCCGGAGGCGTTCGACGTAGGATGCCCCTTCTGGCGATCGAGCCACCCATGGTAGTACCAGGCGAGTTCCATCCAGCCGTTCAGTGCCAGCACATCCCAGTAGTCCCAGTTGACGCCCTGGCTGTTCAAGCCCTTGGCGATGCCTTGCATCTCGCGGCGGTACTCATCTTCGATCCGCGGGCCAAACACGGACTGGGCGGCTTCACGGAACCAGCTCCATTCCTTCTTGGTATCGCGTGTGATGATGCGTTCAATCGCTTTGCGGCCTTCCACAATCGGTTGCGCCAGTTGCGCCCCGTGCTGAAATCCCATCTCTTCAGCCGAGCCCTTTAAGTGGATGAAACGCCAGCCGTTCTGCGTCGTGGGAGCGGCGCTGGCCGCGGCGGCAGCCAGCGCTGAGGCGGCGAACTCGCGTCGGGAAAGCATACTCGCATGATACGATGAACGTTTCACTACCCCGGCTCCGGCCGTGGCTTCCATATGTCCGCTGCGGTCCCAGATATCCTTTCCCGAATCGTCGCCACCAAGCGTGTAGAAGTGGAACACTTGCGCGCCTCCCGCCGCAGCTTCCGCGCGGCGCTGGAAGGGCACAAGCCCGCCGTGATCGCGGAACTGAAGAAGGCTTCTCCCAGCAAGGGCACTTTGATCGAGGAGTACCACCCGGGCCAGATCGCCCACTTCCATCAATCCGGTGGCGCAGCTGCCCTTTCCGTGTTGACCGACCGGAACTACTTCCAAGGCTCCCTGCACGATCTCCACACCGCCCGGGCCGCCACACACCTGCCCGTGTTACGCAAAGACTTCATGATCGATGAGGTGCAGATCGCCGAGGCGATGGCCGCGGGTGCCGATGCCATTCTGCTGATTGCCGCCATCATGGACGTGGCGCGCCTACGCGCCTTGCGGCAGTTCGCCGAAACGTTGGGCTTGGACGTTCTGGTGGAAGCCCACGACGAGAAAGAACTGACTGCGGCACTCGAATCCGGGGCCACTATCGTCGGCGTCAACAATCGTGATCTGCGGACATTCCAGGTATCGCTCGAAACATCGATCCGTCTTGCCCCGATGTTCCCCAAAGACGTCATCGCCGTCAGCGAAAGCGGCATCCAGTCGCGCGCGGACATCGACCGGTTGATGGATGCGGGCTATCGTGCGTTCCTGATTGGCGAACACCTGATGAAGGCTGCCGACCCCATGGCCGCCTTGCGGGAGTTGACCGCTTGAGCCAGGCGACCAGCGACGGGCCAATCATCAAGGTCTGCGGCGTCACCACGCCCCAGGACGCGGCGATGGCCGTCGAAGCGGGTGCCACGGCGATCGGGTTCAACTTTTGGCCGCGCAGCCCGCGCTATGTCGAGCCGCAAGCGTGGATGAAAGAAACCCCGGCCCTCAAAGTGGGCATCTTTGTTGGTGAGGCTCCGGAACGAGTGATGGAGATTGCGGCGCTGGCCGGGTTGGATGTGGCGCAGATCTACGGTGCCAACGCACCACCTATGCGCGTCTGGCGAGCGATCAAGCCCGGCGCTGAAATGCTGCCGGCCGAAGGTTATGTGATGGACGTGTCGGAAGGCACGGGCCAGACGTTTGATTGGTCGCTGGCGGCAGGTGCCGGTGACCGCATCGTACTGGCCGGAGGGCTCGATGGGTCCAATGTGCGTGAAGCGATCCGCGTGGCCCGGCCTTGGGGCGTGGATGCTTGTTCGCGCCTGGAATCATCACCCGGCAAGAAAGATGCGGCGCGCGTGCGAGCCTTTGTCGCTGCGGCGCGGGAGGAATTTATTCATGGTTGAAACGGCTTTGCCGCTCACCGGGCTCGCTTCGGGTCCGGATGCACGGGGCCACTTTGGTCCCTACGGCGGACGCTTTGTCCCCGAGACCCTGATGTCGCCCCTGGAGGAACTGGAGCAGGCCTATCTCGACGCCCGGCTCGACCCGGCGTTCAACGCGGAGTTGGACGACCTGCTGAAGAACTACGCCGGGCGCCCCACGCCGCTCTATTTCGCCAAGCGGCTGAGTGAGCAATTGGGCGGCGCTCGGATCTACTTTAAGCGCGAAGACCTGTTGCACACGGGCGCGCACAAGATCAACAACGCCTTGGGCCAGGCACTGCTGGCCCGCCGGATGGGCAAGAAGCGCATCATCGCCGAAACGGGCGCGGGCCAGCATGGCGTGGCCACGGCCACAGCTTGCGCATTACTGGGCCTGGATTGCGTCGTCTACATGGGCGAAGAAGACATGCGCCGCCAGCGGCTGAACGTCTTCCGCATGCGCCTGTTGGGCGCGCAGGTGGTGGGCGTCACCGTCGGCTCCCGGACTCTCAAGGATGCCATCAGCGAAGCCATGCGCGACTGGGTGACCAACGTCGACAAGACCTACTACCTGCTGGGTTCCGCCTTGGGTGCGCACCCTTACCCGATGATGGTTCGCGACTTCCACCGTTGCATCGGCATCGAGGCGCGGGAGCAAATCCTGGCTGCTGAAGGCCGCTTGCCGGATGCTGTATTTGCTTGCGTCGGTGGCGGCTCCAACGCCATCGGCATCTTCCACCCCTTCGTCGAAGATGCGGGCGTGCGCTTGATCGGTGTGGAAGCCGGCGGGCGCAGCGAAAAGTTAGGCGAGCACGCGGCCCGCTTCTCCGGCGGCGCGCCGGGCGTGCTGCATGGGGCCTACAGCTATCTTCTGCAGGACGGCGACGGACAGGTGGCCTTGACGCACTCGGTCTCCGCGGGTCTGGACTACGCGCTGATCGGACCGGAACATGCCTGGCTGCACGATCGCGGACGGGCCGAGTACTTGAACTGCACGGACTCCCATGCTC
>JBIKMK010000192.1:0-7049 GCA_044359315.1 Bryobacteraceae bacterium
CTTTTGAAGTGACTTCTGTTCTGATCCTGATCGCGATCCTGGGCGCCATTGTGCTGGCCCGCAAGGAGATCGACTAAGCCCCGACCTGGAGGCTCAAACGCCATGGATTTTACCCTTCCTCCTCTTCCCATTTCGGCCATCCCGATGTCGGCCTACCTGATCCTGAGTGCGATCTTGTTTGGCTTGGGCATCTGTGGGTTCATGTTCCGCCGGAACCTGATCACGGTGTTTATGTCCATCGAATTGATGCTGAACGCCGTCAATTTGAGCTTTGTCGCCTTCTCTCATCAGATGAAGCAGGCGGACGGGCAAATCTATAGTTTCTTTGTGATGGTGGTGGCAGCGGCCGAAGCGGCCGTGGGTCTGGCGATCATCCTGACGGTGTTCAAGAATCGCGAAACGCTTGAAGTAGACGAAGTCGACAATCTGAAACTGTAACCAACATCATGGCCGAATCCCAACAACTCTGGCTTATTCCGGCGCTGCCGCTCCTCGGGTTTCTCATCAACTCCACCGTGGGCCGCAAGATGTCGAAGCAGTTCGTCAGCTTCATCGCGATTGCGAGTGTGGTGGCGAGTTTCCTGTGGGTCGCAAAAACGCTGAACGCCCTGGGCGCGCTGGAACAACCGCACGTCGAACATTACTTTACCTGGATCGCCTCCGGTACCTTCTCCGTCGGCTTTGATTTCTCCGTGGACCGGCTGACCTCGATCATGCTGCTGGTGGTCACTGGCATCGGGTCACTGATTCACATTTACGCCACCGGGTACATGGCCCACGAAGGCGGCTACTACCGCTTCTTCGCCTACCTCAATCTGTTCATGTTCTTCATGCTGATTCTGGTGCTGGCCGCCAATTTCCTGCTGCTGTTTGTCGGCTGGGAAGGGGTGGGGTTGTGCAGCTACCTGCTGATTGGCTTCTACTTCCTCGAAAAGTCCGCCGGTGACGCGGGCAAGAAGGCCTTCATCGTCAACCGAGTTGGTGACTTTGGCTTCTCGCTGGCGATGTTTCTGGTCTTCATCCACTTTGGATCGCTCGATTTTGGCACCGTGTTCGGCAAGGCGGCCACTCTGCAGCCGGAACATTCAGCGGGCATGATTACGGCCATCTGTCTCCTGCTGCTGGTGGGTGCTGCTGGCAAATCGGCACAGATTCCGCTCTATGTCTGGCTTCCGGACGCCATGGCCGGTCCAACACCGGTTTCCGCACTCATCCACGCCGCCACCATGGTGACGGCGGGTGTCTACATGGTCTGCCGGTCATCTTCACTGTTTAACAATGCGCCCATTGCGATGGAAACCGTGGCCATTGTCGGCACGGCGACGGCCTTCTTTGCCGCCACCATGGGCTTGGCGCAGAACGACATCAAAAAGGTATTCGCCTACTCGACCGTCTCCCAGTTGGGCTACATGTTCCTGGGTGCGGGTGTCGGGGCCTACTCGGCCGGCATCTTCCACGTGGTCACCCACGCCTTCTTCAAGGCGCTGTTGTTCCTGGGCGCCGGCAGCGTGATCATGGCTTGCCATCACGAACAGGACATGCGCTGGTACGGCGGCTTACGGAAGAAAATCCCGGTCACGTTCGGTACCCTTTGCTGCGCCTGGGTGGCCATCGCCGGCATACCTCCTTTTTCGGGTTACCACTCCAAGGACGCCATCCTGCTGGCCGCGTATGAACACGCCCGGCCGCTGTTCTGGATTGGTGCCCTCACCGCCGCGATGACGGCCTTCTATGTGTCGCGGGCGATGTTCCTCACCTTCTTTGGTGAGTACCGCGGACCCAACCCTCATCCCGATCACGGCCATGGCGGCCACGACGACCACGCCCACGGCGATGATCACGCGGCTCACGGCCACGATGCCCATGCACACAAGGACCATGGCCATGGTCACCAGGAGATCAAGGAATCGCCCGCGGTGATGACGATCCCGCTGGTGATCTTGGCTCTGCTCTCGTTGGGCGGCGGCTTCCTCAATATTCCTGACTGGCTGGAACCTGTACTGGGCTCCTCACACGCCGAACATGACCCGACGGCGGTGGCTGTTCTCTACGCCACCTTCATCCTCGGAATCGGCTTGGCCTACGTGATGTATGTCCTGTCGCCCGGCCTGCCCGACAAGCTGGCCTCCAGCTTCAAGGGTCTCCATACGTTGATCTACAACAAGTATTTTGTCGACGAAGTCTACGACGTCACCATCGTTCATCCCATCACGGAGGGTTCGCGCTACTTCCTTTGGAAGGGAGTGGACGCCGGGCTGATCGATGGTGCGGTCAACGGCGCGGGGTCGGTCTCGCGGTGGATCGGCGGAACGTTCCGCCACCTCCAAGGCGGCAATATCCGCAGCTACGCCACCTGGGTGGCGGCCGGAGCGGTCTTTGTCATCCTGGCCATGTCCGTCTGGGGAGGTGTTCGCTAAATGCTCGACCTGGTGTTGTTCCTCCCGCTTGTCGGCTTTCTGCTGGCGCTCCTGGTGCCGGCGGAGAAGGCCAAGTATTTCGCATTGATCTTCTCCCTAGTGTTGTTTGTCATCTCCCTGGGCCTGATCGGCCCGGTGCTGGCCAACCCCGGGGAATACAGCTTTGTCACGGATACGCCCTGGATCTCGACGCCGAATATCCGCTATCACATTGGCCTCGATGGTCTTTCGCTCTGGCTGGTGATCCTGACCACCTTCCTGACGCCGCTCGCGATCCTGATCTCCTGGAACTACATCGGCCACAGGATGAAGGAATACTATGCGTTCCTGATCCTACTGGAGTTTGGCGTCATCGGCGTGTTTGTGTCGCTGGATCTGTTCCTCTATTACGTGTTCTGGGAAGTGGGCTTGGTCCCGATGTACTTCCTGATCGGTATTTGGGGACACGACCGGCGCATCTACGCAGCCGTCAAGTTCTTCCTCTATACGATGGTGGGCAGCGTGTTGATGCTGGTGGCGATCATCTATCTCTACCTGAAGTCCGGCACGTTTGACTACACCGTGATCCTGCAGCGGATGGCTTCTGGCCAGTTGAAACTGGCGCCAGAAGAAGCGCTGCCACTCTTCCTGGCCTTCTTTGTCGCCTTTGCGATCAAGGTGCCGCTGTTCCCGCTGCATACCTGGTTGCCGGACGCGCACGTGGAAGCGCCCACCGCCGGATCGGTGATGCTGGCTTCGGTGATGCTGAAGATGGGTACCTACGGCTTGGTTCGTTACTGCTTGCCCCTGTTTCCGAACGCTGCGCGGGAATGCGCACCCTGGATTGTCGGGCTCGCCATTATCGGCATTGTCTATGGAGCCTTGGTGGCTCTGGTGCAGCCCAACATGAAAAAGCTGGTGGCCTACTCTTCGGTGTCGCACCTGGGGTTTGTGGTACTTGGTGTGTTCAGCTTTAACCAGTTGGCCTTGGACGGAGCCGTTTACCAGATGCTGAACCATGGCGTCTCCACCGGCGCACTATTCATGCTGGTGGGAATGATGTATGAGCGGCGCCATTCGCTCGAGATCAAAGATTACGGCGGCGTGGCGACGCAAGTGCCGCATTTAGCGACCGTCTTCCTGATCACCACATTGGCCTCCGTCGGCCTGCCGCTGCTGAATAACTTTGTAGGCGAACTGCTGGTGCTGCAAGGCGCGGCCATGGTGAACATCAGCTGGGCGGTGTTTGCCGCACTCGGCGTCATCTTGTCAGCCTGCTATATGCTGTGGCTCTACCAGCGGGTGTTTTTGGGCCGGACATCGCACGACACCGCCCATCACTTCGAAGGCCAGGACCTCAAGACCCGAGAATGGGTGGCCATCCTCCCGTTGTTGGCCTTGATGGTCTGGATGGGAGTGGCGCCCATGGGCTTCCTGGCCCCAATCAGTGTGGCCGACAACAAGACTTTGCAACAATCGAAACTCAATGTGGAGCTTAAAGTGACTGCTCCCGCACCGCCCGCCCTGCCGGCTAGTGCCGGAACGACCGTCCAAGTGGCCCAAACCGCCGCGGGGGTGAACAATGCCCGCTAACCTGTGGCCCTCCTCAACTGACCTGCTGCGCTTCGGCCCGGAAATTCTTCTGACGCTGGTTGGCACCTTGATGATGGTGCTGGAGCCGCTGCTCGTCAACAAGCGCGTCTTCCGGACCCTCTCCCTGGTGACACTCTTGGGGGCGATCGGAGTGACTATGGCCGCCCATGGCGTGCCCGGCCTCTCCTACGCCAACATGATCATCGTGGATGGCTTTGCCACCTTCTTCCGCTTGCTGGTGCTGGGTGTGGCGATCCTGACGGTCCTGCTCTCCGGCGACTACCTGGAGAAAGAAGGGCACGAGACGGGTGAATTTTACGCGCTGCTCCTGTTCTCGGTGGTGGGCCAAGGAATCATGGCCTGCGCCAATGAGCTGATCATGGTGTTTGTGGGCATCGAGATCTCGTCGATTGCCTCCTATATCCTCACCGGCTACCTGCGCGACGACAAGCGGAACAATGAAGCCGCCATGAAGTACTTCCTGCTCGGCTCATTCGCCACGGCCTTCCTGCTGTATGGCGTAGCCTGGATCTACGGCTTGACCGGCAGCACCAACCTCAACGACATTCGCACCGTCCTCAGCAGCCCCAACTTCACCAACTCCGCCTCCCTGGTGGGGATGTCGGCGGCACTCATGTTTGTCGGATTCGCTTTCAAGGTATCCGCCGCACCCTTCCAAAGTTGGGCGCCGGACGTTTATCAGGGTGCCCCTTCGCCGGTGAGCGCCTTTATGAGCGCTGGGCCGAAAGCGGCTGCCTTTGCCGTGTTTATCCGCGTCTTCCTGACGGCTTACGGGCCTATCAGCGATACCTGGGTTCCGCTGGTGGGCATTGCCGCCCTCGCCACCATGACCATTGGCAACTTCGCCGCCTTGCGCCAAACCAACGTCAAACGCCTGCTGGCCTACTCTTCGATTGCCCACGCCGGGTATGTGCTAGTGGCGATTGCGGCGCATTCCACCGTTGGCACGCAGGCGGTAATGTTCTACCTGGCTTCCTACGTCTTTATGAATGTGGGAGCTTTCGCTGTTGTCACCTACTTTGCCCGCAAAGGCGAGCAGTACGTCAATATCGACGACCTTTCCGGATTGGCTGTCCGTCAACCGGCCATGGCCGCGATGCTCACCATCTTTATGCTGAGCCTGATTGGCGTGCCGCTGACGGCGGGCTTCTTCGGCAAGTTCTACATCTTCAAGGCGGCCCTGGATTCCAACCTGGTTTGGCTGACGATCCTGGGCCTGTTGAATTCCGCCGTAGCTGCCTACTACTACCTCCGCATTCTGGTGGTGATGTACATGCGTGAACCCGGTGTCGCCACCAACAACATGGACGAAGTACCCTTCGCGCTGCGCCTCACCGTCTGGGCCTCGGCTCTGGCGACGCTCGTGCTGGGAGTGATGCCGGGCCTACTGCTGGACGTAGCGGGACGCTGGGTATTGGCCCTCGGCCGCTAGTCTCTTCGCACACGGACTGTTTCTCAGGGGGCCGCACGACGGCCCCCTTTTCCATTTCTCCCTACTATTCTTGCCGCGCTGGCCGATCCGGTTCCGACCGCCCATCCCGGATGATCCGCAAGGCTTCGCCACTCAAGTCCACGATGTCCTCAATCACCGGCTCCGGCGAGCGACCTCGGCCTGCACTCTGGACTGACGACTCCAATTTGGTCAACCGGGGCAATTCGATCACATCAAGAAGTTTCATGCTCTGATGCTAGGGCGTCGGAGCTCCATCAGCCATCCAGCGTAGGCCTATTCCAGCGGGCCAAACCACCTGTAGGCCCCACTCAGGTGAAGCCCGGACTTGACCAGCCACAAATGCCCGCCGGTGCGCATCGGGCCCGAGAGTCCCCAAGCGAATCTGGTGTGTCCAGCCCCCGCTGGCGGAATTCCCGCACCATGGCTCCCCGCTGAAAACAAGGCACGGCACTGGCGGCGATACCTAAAGCCTCAAAGAGCAACGCTACCCCGCCACTTCCTCATACACCGACATCACCTGGGCCGCCGTTGAGTCCCAGTCAAACCGGCGTACCTGCTGGTAGCCTCGCGCGATCAGTTCCTCACGGTACGCGGTATTGAGGAGGACCTCCCGCATGCCGCGCACGATGTCGAACAGGTTCTCCGGGTTCACCAGCTCAGCCGCATCGCCCACCGCCTCCGGCAACGAACTGATCCGTGAGACCACCGTCGGCGTTCCGGCCGCCATCGCCTCCAGCGGCGGCAGACCAAAGCCCTCATAGAGCGACGGAAAGACAAACAACTTCGCCTCTTCATAGAACGCCCGCAAAGCGTCAAAGCTGACGAAACCGAAGAAGCGGACAACATTCTCGAGGCGCGTCTCCACGACGGCGCGACGGACGGCGGGGTACTTCGACAACTCGTCACCGATAATCAGCAGACGCAGGTTGGCATAGTGCGGGTGCCCGGCCAGCTCCGCCCGCAGAACGGCGAACGCCTCAATCAGTTTGGGGATGTTCTTCTGCTTGCGGATGGTGCCGGCGTAGAGGATGTAGGGGTAGTTGATCTGATAGCGTTCAAGCAAGCGCTTGCGGTACAGGCCCGCCGCATGCGGACCACCGGCACGGGCATCGGCCGGGACAAAGGGTTGGAGAAACTTGGGGTCAATCGCGCCATAGATCTGCCGGATACGCTCCGGCGGAATGCCCAGTAGATCCTCAACATCCAGTTGCGTCGCCTGGCTGACGGCAATCACCCGCGCCGCCCGCTTCAGGCCCCGGCGAAAGCGGAACAGCTTATAGGCCCGGCGGATGCGGTTGGCGCGGGCAGTGATATCGTCCGGGTAAAGAACGCTGGACATGTCGTGCACGGTCACCACATACGGCGACTGCAGCAGGATCGGAACCGAGTTCAACGGGATGTGAACCAAGCTCGGCGAGAACCGCCGCAGGAAGAGCGGGAAGCTGACTTGGTTAACCAGCCCGGAATCGGACCGCTGGAACTCGACCGGCTGAAACCGCACGGGAAGGGTTGGCAACTCATGCAAGTCCTGTTTGCGCCCAGCCAGATAGAAAACATGCGGATCGTCCCGGCGCGCCAGAGCCTTG
>JBIKMK010000193.1:0-6979 GCA_044359315.1 Bryobacteraceae bacterium
TACACCAAGAAGCTGCTGGCATGAGCAGGCTACGCAAAAGCGTCATTCAACCGAATCAACGCCCACTCCGAGCCGCGACCAGCAGGAGCGGGCTGCTGACAAGTTTGCCCCCGCCCCTCAACGCGCTATCGCCCTCGGCCAAGCGTTCCAACCGGGAAGGAAACCATCCATGATTCTGAAAGACAAAGTCGCCGTCGTCACCGGCGCCAGCCGTGGCATCGGCAAAGCGATCGCCGCCACCTTCGCGCGCGAAGGGGCCACGGTTTTCATCTGCGGCCGCAAGCAGGAGACGCTGGACGCCGTCGCTGCGGAACTAGGCCCGGGCATTGTCCCGGTGGCCTGCCACGTGGGCCGCAATGAAGACATCGCCCGTCTGGTCGAACGCGCTGGGGCCGTCGACATTCTGGTGAACAACGCCGCCACCAACATCGCCCAAGGGTCGTGCCTGGGCTTCGATGACGTGCAGTTCGACAAGATGGTGGAGGTCAACCTGAAGAGCGTCTACCGCCTGGTCCGCGCGCTGGCACCCGGCATGTGCGCACGCGGTTCGGGGTCCATCATCAACATCGCCTCCGTCGCGGGCCTGAAGCCTCAACCCGAGAGCCTACTCTATTCGATGACCAAGGCCGCCCTGATCATGATGACGCGCAGCTATGCGCTTGAATTCGGCCCCCACGGCGTGCGCGCCAACGCCATCGCCCCCGGGCTGATCCAGACCCAGTTGAGCGAGTATTTTTGGAAAGATGAATCGAAGCGCGGTTTGTTCATGGACCGCCAGGTGATCAAGCATCTGGGCCAGCCGCAAGAGATCGCCAATATTGCTTTGATGCTGGCCAGCGACCAGGCCTCGTATCTGACCGGCCAAACCGTCACCGTCGACGGCGGCTTCATGCTGATGTAATCAGGAGACAATAGTTCATGCTCAAGCGTTTCGTCCTGGCAATCTTAGGCACCGCTCTCGCGCTGCCCGCCGCCCTCATCCCGGAAGTCCGCGCGCTGGCCAACAAGGCCGACTTTCCGGCGGCCCAGCGTCTATTGGCTGAATTCAAAGCCGCCAGTGGAGAAACGCCGGAGTATCTGGAGGCCATGTCCTGGCTGGGCCGCGGAGCGCTGGCCAACAAGCAGTTTGACCAGGCCGCCACCTTCGCCGCCCAGACGCGTGAGAAATGCCTGGCCGAATTGAAGAAGCGCCCCATGGACCAAGAACCGCGCCTGCCCATCGCCTTTGGCGCATCGCAGGAAGTGACGGCGCAAGCGCTGGCGGCCACCGGCAAACGCTCCCAGGCGGTGTCGTTCCTCAATCAGGAGATCAAGACCTACGGCACCACCTCGATCCTGACCCGCATGCGCAAGAACCTCAATCTGCTGACCCTGGAAGGCCGGCCCGCGCCTCCGGTGGCCGCCAAGACCTGGGCTTACCTGAGCAAACCCACTATCGTTTTCCTGTGGGCCCACTGGTGTGGCGATTGCAAAGCGCAGGCACCGATCCTGGCCAAGTTGCGGGATGAGTTCAGCGCCAAGGGCTTAACCATCGTGGCCCCCACCAAGCTCTACGGCTACGCCAACCGCGGCGAAGATGCGACGCCGGAGCAGGAAAAGGCGCACATTCAGAAAGTGCTCGACCAGCACTACGCCATGTTGAAGCCGATGCCGGTGATCATTGACGCGGACACCTTCGCCCACTACGGCTCCTCCACCACACCCACTCTCGTGCTGGTGGACCGCAAGGGCATCGTCCGCCTCTACCACCCCGGCCAAATGAGCTATGACGAGCTGTCAGCCAAGCTGAAGGAAATTCTGCCAGCCAGCTAACTCCGCATTGCCGCCTGGGCCTCAAGACTGGGCCGCTGTTGGCCGATACGTGCCCTGAGGTCCAGTGTGCCGTCGTCAGAACAGATCCACCCCCACTTGAACGCGCTCGCCCGCGCGGCTGCGGAAGAAACCTCAGCCGGTGCAGTCCGGCCTCATGCGATCCCGCAGGACCCGGAGCTGGCGCGGCAATTTGAAGCCCTTTCCGAGTCCATCCAGGAAATGCTCGGCGAGCACAAGAAAGTAGTGGCGGACACCGTGCGCCGCGAAGTGGACCGCATCCTCTACATCCTGCTGGGTTGCGCCGGCATGACCATGGGAGGCGTGCTCTGGATGATCCTGAAGCCGTAGCTGCTGACCATAGCCATTGAAGACCGCTCCCTTGCGGTCGCGGCTCGGAAACGCACTGATGCTACCGAGCCGCGCGCGCCAGCAAGCGGGCTGCCGAGGGGTTTGCTTCCGCTCTACCCCACGCGATACTTCGCGATGGCATCCTCATCCAGGTCAATCCCCAGCCCGGGAGCATCCGGAATATCCAGATACCCATCCTTGGCCCGGAACTTCTGCTTGGTCAGCGATTCGCGCAGGTTGGTCTCTTCCTCGGCCACAAACTCGCAGATCAGGGCATTCGGAATCGAAGCCAGGAAGTGCAGCGCGGCGGCGACGTTGATGTAGGTGGTGAAGCCGTGGTTGGCCACCGGCAGGCCGCGATCCCAGGCCAGCGCGGCAATCTTGATTGCTTCCGTAAAGCCGCCGCAGCGCGTCAAATCCACTTGCAGCAGATCGACGCGGCCCCGGTCCATCAGCTCAATAAACGTCGCCCGGCAGGACTCTTCCTCACCCGCCGCAATGCGCAACGACGTAGCCGCTGAAAGCTTGGCATAGCCTTCGTAATCGTCCGGCCGCAGGGGTTCTTCCAGCCAGAACGGATGGTACTGTTCAAACGCCTTGGCCCGCTGGATAGCGGTCTTGGCATCCCACGGCAGCCCGGCGTCGATCATCAGGTCGACGTCCTCGCCTAGTCCCTTGCGAGCTTCGCGGACCAGCGCGATGTCGGTCTTCTCATCCTGCCCCATCGGGTCCCAGCCAAACTTTACGGCCGTAAAGCCCTGGTCCCGATACCGCCCTGCGAGCTCCCGAGTAGCATCGGGTGTCGGCCCCCACAGTGAGCTGGCGTAGCAGCGGATGCGCTGGTTCTTCCACGGGCGATTGCCTTCCGCCCATGGCAGCTTCTCCTCCCGATGGAACCCGCCGCCCAGCAGCTTCCACACCGGCATCCCCAGCGCCTTGCCCTTGATGTCCCACAGCGCCATATCCAGGCCTGACATGGCATGGATGGCCACGCCGCGGCGGCCGCCATAGATATTGGCGCGGTACATCTTGTGCCACAACCGCTCCGTCTCAAAGGGATCCTCGCCCAGCAGCACGTTGGCCAAGCCAGTGGCCGTCGTGTGCGAGAACGGTCCTTCGATCATGGCCTTGGCGGCCAGTGGGCTGGAGTCCACTTCGCCAATCCCGGTAATGCCCGCGTCCGTCTCAATGCGGACGACCAGCGCGTCCTGCCCGCTATCGCACTGCTCTTTGACAACATTCTGCCGAAGGTAAATGGCTTCGACTTTGGTGATCTTCACTTAGGCGCTCTCCATCTTTGGCCCAGCGCCATCACTTGGATGGCGCAGTATTCACCGCGTATTCTATCGAGTCTTGTCGTGCTCAGCGGGCCTTGCCCACCTCGGCTCAGGACCCCTTGGGCCGGAACAGCAGCGGGGTTAGTTCGGCCAGGTTGCGGCGCCACACCAGCCACGTGTGCGCACCCGGAGTTTCAATCGCCGTGTGCCGCACATCTTTGGTCTTCAAATACTCGATGAACTTGCGGTTGGCGTCGATCAGCCGGTCTTCGGTGCCGCAGGCGATCCACAGCAGGCGGAGCTGCTCATTCACCTTGGCGTCGAGCTTGGGATACGTCGCGGCATAGTCGCTTGAAGCGCCGCCCGCGCTGAAGCTGCCCACCCAGGCAAAGCGATCAACGGCGTTCAAACCAACGTAAAGTGACTCCGCACCGCCCATCGACAAGCCCGCAATGGCTCGGCTCTCTCGGTCGGTCTTGGCGCGGTAGTTTTTCTCCACCGCCGGAATCACTTCGTTGAACAGCGCATCGCGGTAACGGTCATAGTTACGCTTCACCAGGCTGGGGTCACGGAAGGCCGCGGTGCCTGCTCGCGAAACAATCTCCGGTGCGCCGTAGCCCAGCGTCATGACCACCAGCATGGGCTGCGCCTTCCCCTGTGCGATCAAGTTGTCCAGGATCACGTGCGCCTTGCCCACCGCTGTCCAGCCGCTGGCGTCGTCGCTGAAGCCATGCAGCAGGTAGAGTACGGGATAGGTGGTCTTGGCCGTTGGATCATACCCCGCGGGCGTGTAGACGTAGAAGTCGCGGTCATCGCCCACAATGCCCGATCGGTAAAAATGCCGGTGGACCGCCCCCCGCGGAGCACTGGTCAGCTCCCACGGCAGTGGGGTCGTGCCCGGGACATGCACCATGTTCGACAGGTTCAGCAGATTGGTCTTCATCGTGGAATTCATCGGGTCCACCAGGCTGACACCGTCGGCGTTGAACGTGTAGCCATAGATGTCCGGCGGTAACGGATCGGTTGTGACGCTCCAGACACCCGCTTCATCGCGCTGCATGGCCAGCTTCGGGGCACCCTCACGATTCACAAAAACTTCCTTGGCGTTGGGCGCGCGGAAGCGGAAGGTGACGCGCTGGTCGGCGTGGACCTCTGGCGAAAGGATCGGCTTGGGCGGTGTGGGGGCTTGCGCCCACATGAGACCCGCCAGCACGGGCAGCAACAGAAACTGACGACCAGAGATTGGCATGACCAAGATCATTTCGCATTCTGGGCGCGGACGCCAGTAGTTGCCTAGCTCTTGTGTCGCGCTTGTCAGTGTTGCGCGTTTGTCTCCAGCGCCTCCCGATTGAGTTCGATAAACTTCCCCCATGCGCTCACTCATTACCCGCCGCATGCTGATGGCCTCTACGTTCCTGCCTGTCGCCGGAAAGTTCCGCGTCTGGGCTCACCCAGTGGCGCAGACCCTGGCCACGCGCCCATTGGGCCGCACCGGCCGCGAGGTGACGACCTTCGGCTTGGCGGGCGGAAACAAAGTGATGTGGGACCTGCCGGGCGAAGAGGGCCCGTCGATTGTAGTGAAGGCCGTCCGCAGCGGCATCACGTATCTGGAGACCGCCAACAACTACCAGCTAAGCCAGCTCAACTACGGCAAGGCTTTCCGCATCCTAAACCTGATCCCCGGCCAGCCCGGCTACGACGCCAACCTCCGCGCGCGGCTTTTCCTGGCCACCAAGACCAGCCTGCGAACCGCCATCGTCCGCGGCGATGCTCAACCGGTGGGCCGCGCGGGCAGCGGCATGCGCCTGGCCGTAGAAGACCTGCTCCGTTCGATGACGCAGTTCTTTGGCGACGGCAAAGGGTACATCCCCGAAGGCGCTTACATCGACCTGATGCAGATCCACACGCTGGTGAATGAATCCGATGTCGATGCCGCGTTTGAGGGCTACGACAACCCCGGTGAGAAATCTCTGCCGCGCGTCGGCGCTGTGGCCGCGCTGAAGGACTACCGCGATGGCACCAACCTGACCGGTCTCAACCCTGGCCAGAAGAAGTACATCCGCCACTTGGGCATCACCGGTCACTCCAACCCCTACGTCCACATGTACGCCATGCGCAAGGACAAGAACAACGACCTGGAGACGCTGCTGGTGGCGCTCAATCCCAACGACAAACACTTCGCTTGCCACCAGCACAACTCCGTACCGGTGGCGCAAGCCAAGGGTATGGGCATCATCGGCATGAAGATTTTTGCCGATGGCGTGATGTACGGCCTGGAAAAGAAGTACGCCTCGCAGCCCGGCCAAAGCGTGCCTACCATTGGCCAGCCCGGCAAAGTAGACCATCGCGACTTCCTGCGCTACGTTCTGTCGATCAACGGCGTCTCCACGCTGATCACCGGCATCGGACTCACCGACAAAAACGACGACCCCGCGCGCGACCAGATCGCCGCCAACTTGGCTGCTTGCCAAATGCCGAACCTTGACCAAGCCCGCATGCGCGCGATCGAAGATGAAGTGGCCGCCAAGCACTCCACCGACACCAACTTCTTCCAGATGGCCGCCCGCGGCTTGATGGCACCGCAACTGGAGCTCCGCAAGCGCAACTCAGGCGACGTGCAGGTGCTGTGGAACACTGGCTTTGCCGGGGCTGACCCGCTGGTCCGCTATGAAGTGTTCCGTAAAGGCGTCAAGGTCTTCACGCGGCCGTTTGAGCCGCAGACCACGGAAGAGCCTTGGGACTTCTTCGACAACTCCGCCACGCCCGGTGAGGAAGAGTACTTCATCCGCGTGGTGGATAAGGCCGGGAAGACCGCTGATTCGAAGACGGTGAAGCTCTAGGTCACGACCATGGTCTTGCGGAGGCGTCTGCCACGGCACGTCTATGCATTGACGCTTGGGGGCCTTTTGTTGTGGGTTGTGTCGGTGCTCTTTGGATCGCCCGGCATTCCTATTGGGAGCCCCATTCTGGTGGATGTTCCTGCAAATCGAATTCGGGACGCTTCGTTGATGGTGAGCTTTCACGTGCCGAAGGAGGATTACACTCCGGCGAGGCAGCGCCAACTAGGCGCTGTTGCTTACCTTGTAGTGGTCGTTGGGCTGGGTGACGACATTAAATGCCTGGACAAGTTAGGTCTGTCGGTGAGCCGGGTCACAACTGAAGGCAATGCCCCCCTCAAACCAGTCAACCAGAATCCCTATGGCCACAGCCAATTTGAGAGTTGCCGCGATTACAACGCCCTACAAGTCGAGGGCAAGCCGGAAGAGTACGTGCTCTTAGCCGTCAATGGATCATCCAGCAACCTGCCACAAAACGGCCGCTTGCTTGTCGTCAAGCATTGGAAGAACGTAAAGGACGCTCTTGTGGGCGAATCGATCGAGAGGTCCATTCAGCCTTATGCCCGGGCCGGACACGCAATTGCGGCTGCCCTGTTGGCATACGTCCTCATCAGGCTGATTGTGGCCGCCCACACCGTTGGCGGATGATCGATCACCTGCAAATTCTGCGGGCTTCCTCGCCTTCTCGCCCCCTTTTCAACGTAC
>JBIKMK010000194.1:0-6939 GCA_044359315.1 Bryobacteraceae bacterium
GTTTGTCGAGTTCACCGTGCTGGATCAGCGTGGGCGTTTTGGCGTTCTTGACGTAAGTGATCGGCGAGGTCTTGCGGTAGATCTCCGGGTCCTCCCAGGGGGTCGCCTTTAGATAGCTGCGGGTGAAGGGGTGGATGTCGGTGTTGACGTAGTAGGTCATCCAATCGGAGATGCCGGCACCGACGCTGATGGCCTTGAAGCGGTCACTGGAGCAGGTCAGGAAGGCGGAGATGTAGCCGCCCTGGCTCCAACCCATGGCGCCCACGCGGTCTTTGTCGACGAAGCCTTTGGCCACCAGCGCATCGACGCCCGAGATCACGTCCCAGGCATCGCCCACGCCCAGATTGCGCACGTTCAAGGACCGAAATTTTTCGCCGTACCCGGCCGAGCCACGATAGTTGGGCCGCAGCACCAGCGCGCCCTTTTCGACAAAGCGCTCGATCGGGTAGTAGCGGTCCGGAGTCCATACGGGCGTGTCGATGCCTGTCGGTCCGCCGTGGATCACGACGAGGAGCGGGTACTTCTTCTTGGGGTCAAAGTCGCGCGGCTTGATCAGAATGCCTTCGATCTGCGCGCCGTCCTGGGACTTCCACTCGACTACCTCGCGCGTGGCCAGCTTGAACTGCTTCAACTGCCCGGCTTGATCGCTCAGCTTCACCGGCGCAAAGCTCTTCAGCGGCGTGGTCCACACTTCAGCGATCTCGTTCGGACGGCCCTGCGCCCAGGCGGCCGCGCTGCAATCCTTGGTCAAGCTGGCCGCTCCGGCGGTGCCCACACGCTCAAATCCGCCGGTTTTGGGATCCGCCCGATAAATCGCGCTTTGCGTCCGCTCCATGCCGCCAAAGTAGAGCCCGCTGGCGCACCACGCGGCGATGCCGGGGTTCTCATCAAATCTTTCTGCGATGCGGCGCGCCGTGCCTCCCGAGGCCGGTACCACCATCAAGTGCGTGTTGAGGTAACTGTTCGGCTCACCCTCGGCCCACGTATAGGCGATCTGCGACCCATCGGGCGACCACGTCGGGTTCGCCTCAGCGCCCTTGCCCGCCACCAGCTTGCGGACGGCCTTGTCGGCCACGGTAACGACATACAGCTCCGTCGTCTCGCGATGGCTCAAGTCCGGGTCCTTCGGGGCGGAGAACGCGATCTGCTTGCCATCGGGCGACCATTCAAAGCCCTGCACCGTGAAAGCGCCTTCGGTCAACCGCGCCGCCTTGCCGCCAGTGAGCGGTTGCAGCCACAAGTGCGACAACGTGTAGTCGCCTTCGACAATCTCGAATTCGCCGTACTTGTCCTTGCGCGCCTTTTTGTCCTTGCTCTCCGGCTCCGCGGCGGTGAAGGCGAACTGCTGGCCGTTGGGCGACCATTCAAAGCTGCTCACCGCCGTCTCGTGCGAGGAGACCTCGCGCGCCTCGCCACCTTCGGGCGAGATCAGCTGGATCTGCGTCTTATTGCCGCGGTCGCTCAAGAAGGCCAGTTGCTTCGAATCGGGCGACCAAGACGGGGCGGTGGACGACTTCTTGTTCTGCGTCAGCTGGCGCCGTCCTGTTTGTTGGATTCCAGTGCCATCGGCGCGGGCCACCCAGATCTGCGTGATGTAGGCGTTCTGCTCCCAGTCCGTGCCCGTCTCGGTCCACGCCACCCAGCGGCCGTCCGGCGAAATGCGCGCCTGGGCCACGGCGCGGATGTTCATCGATTGCTCAATCGTTGGCGCTTGAGCAAAAAGCGCTTGAGAAACCAGCGCTTGGGCGAGCAGTAAGGCGAGTGCAAGGACCATGTGATAGATTGTGCGACATGAGCGTCTCTCGAAGAAAGGCCATTGCGGGCCTATTTGCCGCCACCGGAATTACCGTCACCACGGAAGAGCAGTTGGCTGCGGCACAGACCGCGGTCAAGAATGCCCCGATCGCACCGAAGGAAGGGCTGAAGGTCACCAAGCTCGAAACCTTCCTGGTGAAGCCTCGCTGGCTGTTCCTGAAGATCCACACCAACGCCGGCATTGTCGGCCTGGGCGAACCCATCACCGAAGGCCGTGCGCTCACCTGCGCCTCTGCGGTGAAGGAAGTGGAGCCGTACCTGATCGGCAAGGACCCGCGCGCCGTCCAGCACCACTGGCAGGCCATCTACCGCCATGCCTTCTACCGCGGCGGCCCCATTCTCACCTCCGCGCTCTCAGGCATTGACCAGGCGCTGTGGGACATCAAGGGCAAGGCGCTGGGCATCCCGGTCTATGAGTTCTTCGGCGGACCCACTCGCAACCGCATCCGCGTCTACGCGCACGCCGGCTCGCCGGACGTGATGAAGGCGCAGATCGCCAAAGGGTTTAACGCGTTCAAAACCGGCCCCGCTTCGCGCCGGGGCAAGGTGGTGAACGCCTCGGGTGCCGGGCCGTATCCCGGTGGCAACCCGCAGCAGCGCCGCGTGTGGAGCCGCTACATTGAAACTCCGGCGGAAGTGGATTACGCCGCCGAGAAGCTGGCCGAAATGCGCAAGACGGTGGGCGACAACTGCGACATCGGCGTGGACTTCCACGGCCGCATCTCGCCCGCCCTGGCCAAGCTGTTGATGAAGAAGATGGAGGCCTCCAACCCCATGTTCTTTGAAGAAGTCTGCCAGGCGCAGAATCACGACGTGATGGCCGAACTGGCCAAGTGCACCCACATCCCCATCGCCACCGGTGAGCGCGTGTTCACCAAGTGGGGCTTCCGCGAAGTGCTGGAAAAGGGGGCCGCCGTCATCCTGCAGCCCGACATGTGCCACGCCGGCGGCATCAGCGAAGTCCGCATCATCGCGGGCATGGCCGAAGCCTACTACGCCACCATCGCTCCGCATAACCCGCTGGGCCCGATCTCCCTGGCCAGCGGCGTGCAGCTAGCCGCCTCCATCAACAACTTCCTCATCCAGGAACAAGTCTCGCTGGGCGAAGGTTATTTGAAAAAGCCTTTCACTGTCCGCGAAGGCTACCTCGATTTGCCCACCGGTCCGGGTCTCGGCATCGAGCTCGACGAAAACCAGATGGCCGACAAGATCGGGCATGACTGGATTAATCCGGAGAGCTACGACGAGGACGACGGTAGCGTGCTGGACTGGTAGGGGTGCGACGATACTTCAGATCCGATGACCGAGTGCAGTGAGCACTCGATTTATGGCTAATCCGGTGAAGCAAGCCCTGGATTTCAATTGCCAGGATGTTCAACATTGCTATTGCACCCGAAATAATGACGAACAGTTCAAACATGATGACTTTGACCTCATGCATGGGGCACCGCCTTGGAGACTGTACTTGGAGTCAAGGGATCCATTATCAGGCTGCTCAATGCTTCGTTTGTTTCGAATAGGGCAGCCGCACCGATCGCTCTTGCCCCCCTTTAGACTCCGTTTCTGGCAAATGCCTGCTGCAGACGTAAACTTTTTTTTTGGCCCCGAGTCAGCTCGTCTTGCGACTTGATCCAGTAGGGGCGTGCATGGGCTCACTCGGCGCCGTTAGCCGCTTCGCGGATCTCTTCAACATCAGCCAAATCCCGTAGCCTTCCAGAAGCCAACTTTGAAGCGATCAAGTCTTCCTTGGAGATGAAGTATCCGGTCTGATTGGTGGCCGGGTCGATCAAGGCCTCAACGCGCCGTTCCCAGGCGGCGTCGAAATCCACCCCCTCAATCTCGGGCAGGATATCTACCGCGGAAGGGGCCTTGCCGAAACGGAAGAACTTCTGTGGGTTCGCCAAGTCTTCAATTGCCAAGCCGCTCAAGGGTGCCCCGAATGATGCGAGGGCCGCAAAAGCCCTTCTTGCGTTCTCCAAGTCAGGGCGGATCCACAGATCAAGGTCTTTCGTTGCTCGCGGTTGCGCGTGGAACGAGACGGCGTAGCCGCCAACTACCAGATACTTAACGCTGTGGGCGTGGAAGGCAGACAAAAGGTCTTTGAAGTCTTGGAACATCGGTCACCGTCACGCCCTTCAGTGCATAGGCTGCCAGAGTGATCTCACGCACCGCATCCATCCGTTCCCAAGCCGGGCGGCTCTGCCAATAGCGGTACTCTTCCGCCTTCATTTCTTTGGGGCTATTGAAGACGCGGATGCGTTCATCCATACCATTCATTATGCCGCCGTTGCCTGGGAAGAACCTAGGAGCGCGATCTGCCGGTTCTAGCCCCATGCGTGAGCTTGGGGCTTGCCCACGGTCTCCGAAGAAGCCCCAAGCTTACGCATGGGGCTGGGCGAATCCCTCCCGCGCCAGAAAGCCCGTCACATTCGCCACCGCAAAGCTGATGCCTTGGAGATTCTGGTTCGGGGGGCGGCCGGGGATGGGGCGGGGGTAGCCGGAGGCGGAGTGGGTGTTGTCGGGGTTGAGGCGGTAGGTTTCGCGGGCTAGGGAGTCGTCGAGAGTGACACCGACCACGCCCGCGAGCGAACCGGGGAGGGCCTCGGCGGGCGAGACCAGGCGGATGCCACGAGATTGGGCTTGGACGACACGCTCCAGGAAGGCGTCGCGATGCGCTTCATTGGTGGTTCCGAGCGACAGGTTCACCAAGGTCACCGGCTGGGCTAAGCACCAATCGAGCGCTTCGAGCAGAACGCTGATCGAGGTCACCAGCTGCTGGTGAAACACCTTGGCGATGTAGAGCGATGCCCCGGGTGCTTTCTCGCAGATGGCTCCGGCGACGGCGGTGCCGTGGCCCAGGTAGTCGAGGTAACGCTCAGCGGGCTCGCCGGGCACGAAGCAGCGGCCTTCGACGACGCCGGAGACGTGGGGGTGGCGTGGGTTGACGCCGCTATCGATGATGGCCACGCCGACGCTCTGGCCCCCGACACTCACGCGGCGGCTCCTGGTGGGGCCACAATGCGGCCTTGTTGCAGCTCCAGCACTTCGCCCAGTATGGCGCGCGGCTGGTGGGTGATCAGCAGGCCGGTGCGGCCTTTTAGGGCTTCACGGATGGTGGTCATCACGCCGTCGGCGGTTGCTTCGTCGAGCGCGGCGGTGGGTTCATCGAGAATCAGCACGCGCGGGTCCCGCAACAGGGCGCGGGCGACGGCGATGCGTTGGCGCTCACCGGCTGAAAGGCCGGTGCCGCGTTCGCCGGCCATCTGGTCGAGCGAGATGGTGAGCGCTGCGGCTGACGCGGCGGCGGCGATTTCGGCGCGGGTGGCCGCGGGGCGCGAGTAGGCGATGTTTTCGGCGACGGTCGCGTTGAACAGGATCGGTGTTTGCTCGACGACGGCGATCTGCTCGCGTAAGGTGGCGACGGGCCACTGGCGGATTTCTTGCCCATCGACGAGGATCTCGCCGGAGGTGGCGTCGAACAGGCGCACGATGAGGTCGGCAATGGTGGATTTGCCTGCGCCGCTGGGGCCGATGAGCGTGTAGGTCTGCCCCGGCAAAAGGCGGAAGCTTGTCCCTTGCAGCACATGCTCAAAGCGCACGTCGCGGAACTCGATCTCGCCGCGGAAGGGTTCCTGGGGGACGTGCGAGCCATCGCGGACTTCGATCGGGATCTCAAAGATCTCATGCACGCGCCGCAGTGAGACCGCGCCGGTGACCAGGCCGCCATAGAGCGACATCAGGCTCTGCACCGGGCCCAGCAGGCGGCCATGGTAGGCCAGGAAGGCGATCAGCGCGCCCAGCGTCAGCGTGCCGTCCAACACCTGACGCCCGCCGATCAGGAAGACGGCCGTGGTGGAGAGCGTCACCGCCGTGGCGGGAATGGCTCCGGCCAAAAAGTTGGTCCGCTGCATCCGCAGCAGGGCATCGACAAAGCTCTGGTTCTCCGCGCCGAAGCGCTTGGATTCGCGCGCTTGCGCATTGGTGAGCACCGTCAGCCGAAGGGCGGTCAGGCTCTCGATCAGAAAGCTGCCGATGGCGGCTGACCGTTCGCGCAGCACCCGCACATGCGCCGCTAGCCGGTTCTGCATCTTGCGGACTAGCCACAGTGTCAGCGGCAAAATGGCCACGCCCACCACGAACAGCCAGCCGCTGATGCGGATCATCAGCACCGCCGCGCCCACCAGAAACAGAACGTTCGCCAGCAGCGCCAGCAGCGTATCGGCGGTGACGCGCTGTACTTCCGCAATGTCGTTGGTGAGCCGGGAAACGAAATCGCCCAGCCGCGTTTTGGCGTGATGGCGCGGCGAGATCTGCTGGAGGTGCTGGTACATGTCCAGGCGCATGGCAAACAGCACCGCCGCCGACACGCGCACGTAGGCGTAGCTGGAGGCGATGTTCAGTACAAAGCCCACCACCGTCATGCCCGCCATCCAGGCAGCGGTTTCGAGCAGCGCGCCCATGTCCTGCGCGAGTAGGCCCTTGTCGATGAGGCGTTGATTCAGCAGCGGTACCGCCAGGCTGGCGCCCGTGGAGAACAGGCTCAGCAGAATGATGAAGGCCAGCGCCCCAAGGTGCGGCGTTAGATACGGCAGGACGCGCCGGTATTCGCGGAGTTGGGCTTCGGGCGGCTTGGGCGGAGCGGGTGTCAAAAAAGTTCAGCCCCATGCGTCAGCGTGGGGCTCTTTCCAATTACGATAACGCTTTTGCGAACGGCAGAACGTTTGCCGGAGAAGCCCCAAGCTGACGCATGGGGCTAGACTGAACATCGTCCGAGCAGCGGCTAATTCATGACCGGGATCAGTGACGTCGTCATGTCGGCGGCGATGTCGACATCCTTCAGCAGCTTCAGCGTCTTGGAGTCATACATCTCGATCGTATTGCCAGCGCCGTAGATGATGATGTTCTTGCCGTCGGTGGTCAAACCTTGGGTAAAGCGCGTGCGGCCCGCAAAGGAGGCGCGGTTGACGATCTTGGGGCCGGTCATGTCGATAACCAGAAACTCGGTGAAGCGGTCGCCGTGTTCGCCGGAGATGGCGACGGTGTAGCCGGTTTTGCGGTCCGGAGACAGGCGCAGGCCGGTCATGCCCTGAACGGCCGGGCCGACGGGCGTAAAGTCGATCTGCT
>JBIKMK010000195.1:0-6926 GCA_044359315.1 Bryobacteraceae bacterium
TATAGGCCCTTGGGGTGGGAACCAACATGACGGTCCGGTTTCGCGGGTGGCCGCCAAACTTCTAGAATAGCGCGACCGGGCCGCAATTTCCAGCGGTGGCTGGGGAGGGCTGGTTTGCGGGGAGGGTGGCCGCCCGGGTTAAGTCCAGGGGTTGTAGGAGCCGACCGTCCAGAGATGGCCTTCCGGGTCGCGGCAGGTGAAGGCCCGGCCACCGTAGGATTCGTCCTGAATGTCGCGGATGATGGTGCCACCGCCGGAGAGTACGCGGGCATAGACGGCGTCGGGGTCGTCGACAATCAGGCAACAGGCTTGCGTTTCCGCACCGCCGAATTCGTCGGGCTGTTTCACCAGGGTTCCGTAGTGATCAGCCCGCACGGAGCCCAGCATCACCATGCCCGTTCCCAGGGCCAGTTGGGAATGAATCACCGTGCCATCGTCACCGGGCACGATCAGATGGCGGGTGAAGCCGAACACCTCGCACAACCAATCAATGGCCGCCGGGGCGTCGCGATAACGCAGGCAGGGGATGACAGAGGAGCCGGTGGCGGCCGTGGTGGCAGAGGACATGGCCGCATTGTGCCATGGGGCCCGCGACGCGAACAAGCACTGGTGGCAGGAGGCGGCCGAGCTTCCGCCGGGATCATGGATTGCGCTATCTCTAGAACGATGACGATTGATCTTTCGGGGAAGCAGGCCATCGTGACCGGTGGCGCGCGCGGCATTGGCGCGGCCGTGGTGCGGGTGCTGCGGGCGGCCGGGGCGACGGTGCATGTGTTTGATCTGCCGGAAGTGGATGTGACGCGGCGCGAATCGATTGCGGCGGCGATGGCGAAGGTGCCTGCGCCCGATATCGTGATTGCCAATGCCGGAGTGGGCGTTCCGGAGCCGCCGGACGTCACTGCGGCTACCGCTGAGAACTGGGAGAAGACCATCGCGGTCAACCTGACCGGCGTCTTCCATACCGTGCAACTGGCGGCCGAGGCGATGAAGCCGCGACGCAAGGGATCGATTGTGATCACCGCCTCCACCAACAGCTGGGATGGCGAGGCGACGCTGACGGCTTATAACGCCAGCAAAGCCGGCGTGCTGGGCATTATGCGGACGGCGGCCAACGAACTGGGGCGCTACGGAATCCGGGTGAATGCCGTGTGCCCGGGCCTGATCCGGACACCGCTGACGGATTGGTACTTCGACCATGGCGACGTGCTGAAGCCCTATTTCGAGCACATTGCGCTGGGCCGGGGCGGCGAACCGGAGGAAGTGGCCCAGGCGATGGTGTTTCTGGCGAGCGATGCCGCCAGCTACATCACCGGCACGACGCTGACCGTGGACGGCGGCCAGTTGACGTCCAAGTACTCCACCTGGACCGACGAGAACGCGGTGTTCGTCAAGGATCATTGGGAGCCGAAGGCGTAGCGATTTTTTTCGACCGAACAGTTCGGCAGAGATGTTCGGTCACTCGATACGACGGAGCGAAACTTACTGCTTTACCCGCACAAACTCAATTTCCGGCACCGCGGGCTCCAGCTTGATGCGCAGTGCGGAGATGGTGCCGTCAGCATCCGCCAGGAAGCTCACGCGCTCCCGGCCTTGGGTGAAGGTGTCGTAGTGCCAGTGCTTGAGGTCGAGCTTGGACCCGGAGCGGTCGAGCGTCAGGCCCGCAGCACTGGTTGAGACCACAACGGCGCCGTAGCCGGGATGGTGGAAGCGGCCGGTGTATTGCTCGATCGGGTGGCTGGGTTGCGTGCCTTCGACGTGCTTGAAGGGCGCGGGCTCCGGGGGGAGGTTCTTTTTGTAGATGGCGCTCCAGTCCGTAGATTTGAGACCCAGTAGGCGATCCGCCAGCGTCAGGCAGAGGATGTGGGGCACGGCGCGTTCGACGCGGTTGAGCAGCACCGTAATGCCGATCTTCTCCTGCGGCAGCCACCACATCATGGCGTGATAGCCGCTGATGGTGCCGGTGTGATAGACCATGCGGCGGCCCTGGTATTCGCCAATGAATAAGCCCATGCCGTAATGTTGCGGTGCCGAGAAGGGGGAGTAAGTGCCGGTGGCGGGCATGGGCGTGTGCGGAGTGCGCATGGCCTCGAAAAAGGTGGCCGGCAGTGCGGGCTGGCCGTTGCGGACGCCGGAATTCATGTGCGCCAGCAGGTACTGGGTGAGCTCCTCAATGGAGCCGGCGCTGGAACCGGCGGGGGCGATGACGTCCAGGCCGGGGGTGACCGGTAGCTTCTCGAAGCTCTTGTTCTTCAAGCTGTAGGGTTGCGCGACCTCCGGCTTCAGCGCGGCTTCGGCATAGGTGGCGGCGACGTTGTTCAAGCCCAGCGGCTCCAGCACGCGGCGGCGGACGGCCTGCTCCCAACTGGAGCCGGCGGCACGTGCGCCTAACATTCCCGCGGTCATGAACATCAGGTTGTTGTACTGGTAAGTAGTGCGGAAGTCGGCGGATGCTGGGAGATAGCGCAGCCTGGCCAGCAGATCCTCACGGGATGGCGGTTGCGGCACTACCCAGATGAGATCGTGCCGGGGCATGCCGGTGCGGTGGCTAACCAGATCCCGCGGCGTCGCCCGCTCTGAGGCCACGGGGTCGGATAACTTGAAGCCGGGCAGTTGATCGCGAACCGGCGCGTCCCAGTCGAGCTTCCCTTCAGCCGCCAGCGAATGGAGCAGCAGCACGGTGAGGCTTTTGGTGATGGACCCATAGGCGAAAACGCTTTGGGTGGTGACGGGCAACTTCTTTTCGGCATCGCGCAGCCCATAGCCTTGCTGGTGGATCACCGCACCATCCTTGACGATGCCCAGCGCCACGCCGGGCACCTGCCAATCGCGCAAAAGATCCGCCACCAGCCGGTCAGTATCGGGAGGTGCTTGGGCCAAGGCAATGGAGCTGAGGGCCAGGAAAAGCAGGAGGAACATGGGCGGTAGTGTAGCATCCGGACTTGCCGCCAAAGCGATCGCCAGCGGCGGGGGTCTCGCGCGGCATCAATCACGCTACTCTGAGCCCGTGGGTGCCATCAAGCCATTTCTCCGCGAGGTCCGGGTCGAAGCCCGTCTGTTACCGGCGGGGCAGTTTCCGGCCACCGTGCCCGTCTTCTCGCGCGCCCTCCGGCTGTCCTTTCCCTCGGCGGTGACGATGTTTGTCGGCGAGAACGGCTCCGGCAAGTCGACGCTGCTGGAGACGATCGCCTTCCATTGCGGCTTTGACCTCGAAGGCGGCAACCGCAACCATCGCGTCCGGCAGTTGAGTGTCACCGAAGAACTGCTGCAGGAACCGCCGCCGCTGGCCACTGCTACGAAGCTGTCGTGGTCGCCCAAGATCACCCAGGGCTTCTTTCTCCGCGCCGAAAGCTTCTTCAACTTCGCCAGCTACATTGACCGGCTGGCCGAAGATGACCCGCGCGCCTTTGCGCGCTACGGCGGCCGCAGCTTGCATGCGCAATCTCACGGCGAGAGCTTTCTGTCCCTGTTTGAGAACATGTTCGAGAACGGCATCTATCTGCTGGATGAGCCTGAGGCCGCTTTGTCACCGCAGCGGCAGTTGGCGTTTCTGACCATCCTGCACGATCTAGCCTCATCCGGCCGGGCGCAGTTCATCATTGCCACGCATTCGCCGATCATCCTGGCTTATCCGGGGGCTCGTATCTACAGTTTTGACGGCGGCCAGATTGCGCCGATCGCCTACCAGGACACGGAGCATTACCGCGTCACCAAGGGCTTTCTCGACGCGCCGGAGCGCTATTTCCGGCACTTGTTCAACCTTGATCAATCATGATGGGCGGCTGATGCGCGATCAACGGCTGGGTAACTATACTGAACCAAGGGTGTTTCGTCCGCCGCCACCGCTTGTGCCCACCCCGGACGTCTCAGAAGGGATCGCTTGAACTCGATGCGACTGGATTGGTTCCTGTTGGCCGTCCTGACGGGGTGCGCTGTGCAAGCGCAACAGCCCACTAACCCGCTTCCTTACCGGGAAGCCGACCCGCTGCCCGGTGCGACCATACTCGACAAGCTCAGCCACGTTTCGCAGCTCGACCTATTGCCGGACACCAAGGCCGACGGGGCGCGCTGTTCCTGTGCCGCCGCGATCAACGCTTATCTGCTGATCGGTGGGACCTGGCCTGAATTGTCGCGGAAGTTCAGCCTGACACCGGAACCCACCTATGAGAGCGTGCACCGGCTGCAAGAGCGGCTCTATCATTTGGCCAATGTCGATGGCGAACCAGGGGTGTTTGGCGGCTGCCGCCCACGGTATGACGCGGAGAAGCGAGTGGTGGGTTGGGAGCGTAAGGAAGGTGACGAGGTCCACCGGGTGTTTGAAGAGCTGGGCCTGGAAACGTGGCCCATCTATGGCCCGACTGAAGCTCGGCTGCACGAGCGGCAGGAACCCGTGCTGGCCTACTTCCGCGATCACCCGCAGGGCGCCCTGGTGGTGGGCGTCAACGAAGACATGAAGACCGGCCGCAGCCTTCCCGTGCCGGTGGGAACCTTTGCCAACCACTACATCCTGGTGATCCGCCGTGACGGCGGTTTCTATCGTCTCGATAGTTGGGCCAAGCCCGGCCTGAACACTCTGCACGCGATGACGGCCCAGGAAGTAAAGGAACTGGTGTTCTCGTCGCCCGTCACTATGCTGGCCACCCAAATGAAACGCTAACTGCCTGCTGATGACTGCTCCTTCCACCAACACCCACTACCTGGTCTTCCTAAAGCAGGGGTGCCACACCTGCTCTACGCTGGAGCCGGTGATCCAGGCGCTGAAGGCCCTACCGTCGGGTCTGCGTATTGTCGTCCAAGATGAGCCCGAGTATCTGGCTGACCTGGGAGCTGAGTACGACAAAACGCTGGAGCTCTCCTTTCGCCACCGGATTGAGGTGACGCCGACGCTGATCCGGTTTGCGGGCGACGCCGAAACAGGGCGCACTGACGGCTGGGTGCGGGCGGAGTGGCGCCAACTCACGGAGATCGATGACCTGGGCGCGGATCAGCGCGAGATGATGCCGGGCTGTGGCTCCAAGTCGCATGAGCCCGGTGTCTACGAGCGCCTGCAGGCCCGCTTTGGCGATTCCGGTCTCACCTCCCGTCCGATTGAAACCGGCGAATGGGACGACCCCATGGAGATCTGCTTTGAACGCGGTTGGACCGATGGTTTGCCCGTCGTTCCGCCCACCGATGAACGGATCCTCCGCATGCTGCGGGGTACGGCTCGAAAGCCGCAGGAGATCGTGGGTCTGGTGCCGCCCAACCTGGCCGAATGCACAGTCGAGAAGGTGGCCATTAACGCCGTCATGGCGGGCTGCAAGCCGGAGTATATGCCGGTGCTGTTGACCGCGCTGGAGGCGGCGCTAGAGCCCATCTTTACGATGCACGGTGTGCTCTGCACGACTTGCTCCGCCGGACCGATCATCATCGTCAATGGACCTGTTGCCCGCCGCATCGGCATGAACTGGGGGATCAACGTGTTGGGCCCCGGCAATCGCGCCAATGCCACCATCGGGCGCGCCTTGCAGCTGATCGTCCGGAACGTCGGGGGCGGCAGGCCGGGGGAGATCGACCGGGCCACCTTTGGCACGCCGGCCAAGTACACGTTCTGCTTTGCCGAAGATGAGACTGACCCCGGTTGGGAGCCGCTTTCCGTATCGCGCGGCGTGCCGCGGGGGCGCAGTGCCGTGACGCTGTTTCAGGGCGATGGGGTGCAGCAGTTGATCGACATGAAGTCCCGGACGCCGGAACAGTTGACGCGCTCGATCGCGGCGGCGCTGGCGGTGGTCGGCCACCCCAAACAGGCCCTGTACCTGAGCGCGATGCTGATCATCTCGCCGGAGCATTATGCGATCTATCGTGACGCCGGTTGGGATCGCGCCCGGATCACACGTGAGCTGCATACTCTGCTGCTGCGGCCCGGGCGGGATCTGGTGGTGGGGGCGCAGGGAATGGGCGAAGGCATCCCGGCATCAAAGGCGGACGAAATGGTGCCCAAGTTTTGGGACGACGGACTGTTGATTGTTCGCGCCGGGGGCGACGCGGGCCTCTATTCAGCGATATGCGGGGGCTGGACCGGCCATCGCCATCACGACGAATCACAACCGGTGACGAAAGAAATCATCGACTAATTGCAGGGGGAAGAAGGCGGAAATGGACTCCAAACTGGTGATGCGTGACCCGACGGCGGAAACTTCGCCCATCCTGCGGGAAAGGAAACGGTTGGCCGAAGGCACCCGCCTGGACCAATTGACTGTCGCGTTGTTCGACATCGGCAAGACGCGTGGGGACGAGTTCATGGCCCGGATGCAACAGCTGCTCACCCAACGGCAGATCGCCGTGCGCCGTTACCGCAAACCCACCAACACGCGCACCGCACCGGTGGAGCTACTGCAGCGCGTCGCGGCGGAGTGTCAGGCGGTGGTGGTGGGGCTGTCTGATTGAGGGTCCTGTACGTCGTGCGGTACGCACGACCTGCGCGACCTGGATGGCCGCGGATTGCCGGGAGTCTTTGTCCTCACCACCGAGTTTGAGGGCGCGTTTGCGCTGCAATGCCAAGCCCTGGGCTTCGCCGGGGCCAAAGTCTTCGTGCCGCATCCGGTACAGAACCGCACCACGGCGGAACTGCATCAGATGGCGGACGATGCCTTTGACGCCATTGCCGCAGCGCTGGCCGGATAAGAGCTTACAGCCCGAGCTGATAGACGAAGAAAGCAGTATCCCGCTTCCAGCCCAGTCCCTCATAAAGCGACTGCGCTACGATGTTGGCGGCCTCAGTGGACAGCACCAGCCGCACCGCACCCACATGCCGGCCGTAGTCGGCAGCGGCCTGAAGCAAGGCTGATCCGGCGCCCCGCTTTCGCCCTGAGGTGGCGACAAACAGGTCGTTCAAGACGAAGATGCGGGCCATGGAGCCAGACGAGAAACTGGGATAAAGCTGGGTAAAG
>JBIKMK010000196.1:0-6922 GCA_044359315.1 Bryobacteraceae bacterium
CGGCATCGGGGGCGGGGTTCAGGAAGTCGATGGCGTAGGGGATGCCGTCTTCCACCGCGAACTCGATGGTGTTGATGTCGTAGCCCAGCGTCTGGCAGATGGTCCGGCAATCATTCACCAGGCGGACGTGCATGTCGATCTCGATGGGCGGACCATCCAGGACGTAGCGTTCGGCGTGCGGACGGCGCGGGTCGTACCGCATGATGTGGACGTTCTCGCGGCCGATGCAGTAGCAGCGGAAATAGTCGTCGAAGTTGACGCCGCGTTGCAGAGTCATGCACTCCTGGCCACTCTTAGCGTAAGCGTCCCAAAGCTCCTGGACGTTGTCCACTTTGTAGACATCGCGCCAGCCGCCGCCGTCATAGGGCTTCAGGAAGGCGGGGAAGCCGACATAGTCAAAGATCTCTTGCCAGTTCAACGGGTAGATCAGGTTCCGCATCGATTGCGAGGTGGTGTTGGGCGGATGGGTGTGGTGCGGCAGTAGGACCGTGGGCGGAATGGCCACGCCCAGCTTCGACATCAGCGCAAAGTTAAAGAACTTGTCATCGGCGGTCCACCAGAAGGGATTGTTCAGAACGATGGTGCCGCTCAACACGGCATTCTTCAGGTAGGCCCGGTAGAAGGGAATGTCTTGGGAGATGCGGTCAACGATGACGCGGTAGCCCGACGGCTCGGCCATCTTGACGCCGCCGACTTTCAGGTGCTCGGCCACCACTCCCTCGACGTTGAGCGAGTTGATCTTGTCCACCAGTGCCGGGGGGAACGTGTTTTCCATCCCGTACAGCACGCCAATTTTCCGCATTCGTTGCTTACTCCTCCGGCATTCCACGCTGCGCCGCGCGAACTCCGCTGTGTCGGGCCATCAGTGACGGCCCAGTGTGCAAAGGTCACACAGTTTCCAGGATACCGTTACGGCTAGTTCCGAGTCATCCGGGAGCGGATCTTCCGGGCCCGTTTTTCAATTTCTTCCAGTTTCTTCAGTGACGGCAGTGACAGGACGTGGCGGGTGTTCTTCTCCAGCGCCACTTCGATTTCACCCAGCAGCTTTTTCATCTCTTCGATGTCTTTCACCGTTTGCGTATGCTCGGCTTCGAGGATCGCCTCACTTTGCAGCCGGCCGTCGGGCAGGCGCACGGGCGGGGTCTTGTCGGGCGACGTGGGATTGGACGGGAGTTGGGCCAGGAGGGGCAAGGCCGACACCAGCGCGATGAGGAGCAACCGGAGCATAGGCCCAGATTGTCATACTTTGGGATGATGCCGGGCCCGCCAATTCTGCCAGCCAACGCGGCACTGCTGTTGATCGATCTACAGCAAGCCATTGATCACCCTTCCTGGGGCCGCCGCAATAACCCGCAGGCGGAGGCCAATGCGGCCGCATTGCTGGCCCGGTGGCGGAGCTTGGGCCAGCCGGTCTACCACGTCCGGCATGATTCCACCTTTCCTGATTCACACTACCGGCCCGGTCAACCGGGGCATCAGTTCAAGGCTGAAACCGCTCCGGTGGCGGGTGAAACGGTGATCGCCAAGCAGACCAACAGCGCCTTCATCGGGACCGGCCTGGAGGCTCGGCTGCGGCGGGCGGGCCAGACGACGCTGGTGGTGGCGGGCGTGATCACCAACAACTCCGTTGAAGCCACCGTGCGGATGGCGGGCAATCTGGGATTTACCGTTTACCTGGTGGAAGACGGCTGCTTCACGTTTGACCGCGAAGACTGGAACGGCGTGTGGCGCACGGCCGAGGAAGTGCACGCCATGTCGCTGGCGAACCTGAGCTGCGAATATGCCGTGGTGGTGCGGACCCGCGATATTCTGGCCACCGGAGAAGGATTGTGAAGAAGACCGACGGTCGCAAACAGAAGACAGACGCCTCCGCGATGGAGAACGGTCTGCAACAGGTGGAGGCTTACCTGGACGCGGTGCTGGAACCGGCACAGACCACGCTGCGGCAATTGCGGGCGGCCCTCCGTTCCGCCGTACCGGTCGAGGCGACCGAAGCGATGTCTTACGGGATGCCGGCGTTCAGCCTGAGCGTGGGCCGTAAGCAGGTGCGGCTGGCAGGCTACGCGGCGTTTAAGAAGCATTGCGGGTACTTCCCGATGAGCTCCACCGTGATGACGGTGCTCCAGGAGGAACTGAAAGGCTTCTCGAGTTCTAAAGGGGGCTTCCAGTTTCCGCTGGGCCAGCCGCTGCGGGTCACTTTAGTGAAGAAGCTGGTGAAGGCCCGGTTGGCGGAGATTGAACTGAAGGTCCGCCGGTAGGCCGGTTTCTCCGGGTGGCGGCGAACCCGCTGTCACACTTGCCCACGGGCTGCCGTGCGAAACTAATCAACGGATGGTGATTACCGGGCTTTATTACGCGCTGGCGCTGACGTTGGTTGGCTTTGCGATCGGCTATTTTTCGAACGCCTATGCGGCGGTGCCGTTCTACATTCTGGCGATCTTTTGTTTGTGGTTCTTCCGCGACCCGGAGCGGGTGATCCCGTCCGGTCCGGTGATGGTTTCTCCCGCCGACGGCAAGGTGGTGATGATCAAGCCGGAAGGGGACAGGACGCGGGTGGCGATCTTTCTGAATGTCTTTGACGTCCACGTCAACCGGACGCCCATCACCGGCACGATCACCAAGATTCAGTATCAGCCGGGCAAGTTTTTAGTGGCGAGCAAAGAGGAAGCGTCCACGCAGAATGAGCAGAATACTTTAACGGTGGAAGGCGACGGCACGACGGTGGTGTTTAGCCAGATTGCCGGCCTGATTGCCCGTCGCATCATCTGCTACCAGAAGCCGGGGGACCGGGTGACGGCCGGGCAGCGGATCGGGTTGATCCAGTTTGGCTCACGTGTCGATATTGTGATGGGACCCGAGTGGAAGTTGGCCGTGAAAGAAGGCGACCGCGTTTCCGCCGGCTCTTCCGTAGTGGCGAACCGGGTTCGATAGAGTTTCCAGGAGAGGCACACTGATGAAGATTCCCAAGCCGCCGCGCCGGGCGGCGTATGCACTACCCACCTTGTTCACGGCGGGTAATGTTTTTCTGGGCTTTCTGTCCATCTTCCAAACGATCGAAGGCGCGATCCGGCAGGCGGCGGGCGACCCCTCCAGCGCGCAGAATTTCGACAAGGCGGCAGCCTTTATCGGGATGGGCGTGGCGATTGATGGCCTGGATGGCCGCATTGCCCGGATGACGAATACGGTCTCTGATTTTGGCCGGGAGATGGATTCGTTGGCGGATGTGATCGGCTTTGGACTGGCTCCGGCGGTCCTGGCGTTTGTGTGGGGCGTCTATTTCGTCGATTTTTCACAGGCTCCCATCGGTCGCGAGCATCTCTACCAAGCCGGGTATTTTCTATCCTTCATCTTCCTGCTGTGCGGGGCGATGCGGCTGGCACGCTTCAATATCACCACCAACGCGGTCCCCTCCAATCCGGGGCGTCCTGGCAAGAAGTACTTTGTCGGGCTGCCGATTCCCGCAGCGGCGGGCATGTTGGCGGCGATTGTCTACTTTGTGGGCCGGACGCCGTTGACCAACTGGATGGCATCGGTGGCCTGGTTGGCGCTGGTGGCGTTTCTGGCGTTTCTGATGGTCTGCACGTGGCGGTACCGCAGCTTTAAGGATTTGAACCTACTACACCCGCGGTCCCCGGTTTCCATTGTTCTGTTGGGCGCGATCATTTATGTCTTCTGGAACTATTCGCGGCCCGCGTTGCTGGCTCTGGGGACGTTCTACTGTGGAAGCGGCGTGGTGGTGAAGATTGCCGGTTCACTGAAGCGCAAGGTGCAGGGCGAGCCGGCGGCGGCGCGCGAGCCGGAAGGGAACCCCATTGGCTAAGGTCGCGATTGTCGGCAGCGAAACGCTGCTGGGACGGGAGATTCTTGAAATCCTCACGGACCGGCCCCTGGCTGAGGTGGTGAATCCGGATCAGGCGGAAGTGGTGTTTATCGCCGGAACAGATGTGACCACCGATGTCGCCCTGCGGCCAGCCCCCGGAGCGACGCTGATCCATGTGGCGCGGCCGGAGAAGCGCGGCGTCCTGCGGGCTCCGATGGCCGAGCCGGAGCACTACCTGACGCCGGAATCGAAGCAGATCCGGATTGCCCATCCCGGGGCGATTCTGTTGATCCTGCTGTTCCGCCGGCTGGCGGCAGTGGCCCCAATCCGGCAGGCGGTGATTACGTTGTTTGAGCCCGCCAGCCAGCAAGGGCAGGCCGCGATTGAGGAACTGCAGGAGCAGACCATTGCCCTGCTGAATCTGCGCCCGTTGCCCAAGACGATTTATGACGAGCAGGTGGCCTTTAATCTGCTGCCGCGGTGGGGCGTGGAGGCTCCGGAGAGCCTGGATGAGCAGCAGCGACGCCTGGAGCAGGATCTGACGGATCTTTATGGCGAGACACCGTGGCTATCGCTGCGTCTGGTGCAGGCGCCGGTGTTTCATGGCTACACGGCTTCGGCGTGGGTGAGTTTTGAGGCCGAGGTCACGGTGGAAGCGCTGGCCCGGCCGTTCCGCGAAGTCCGAACCGAGGATGAGGGTCCGGCGACGAATTCCGGCATTGCCGGCGAAAGCGGTCTGGTGTTGGACCGGATTATTGCGGATGGCCCGCGGGCGGCATGGTTCTGGGTGGCAGCGGACAATCTGCGGCTGGTGGCGGAGAATGCACTGCTGGCGGCGGCGTCGGTGATTGAGCAATCCACCCGGCGGGTGCAATGACGCTGAGGACGATGTCGAGGCGGGAGTGGCTGTGGCTGCCGCTGGCGGCGGGTCTGCCGGGCTGCGGCTATCACCTGGCCGGCACGGCGGACACGATCCCCAAGACCATCAAGACCGTGGCGGTGGTGCCGTTTAATAATCCCACCACCCGGTACCGGCTGACGGACCGTCTGCCCGCCTTGATCGCGCGGGAGTTTCTTTCCCGGACCCGGTATCAGATCGTGCAGAACCCCGCGGCGGCGGATGCGATTCTGCAGGGCCAGGTGTTGAGCATCGTCGTCTTCCCCACCATCTTTGACCCGATCACCAATCGCGCCGCAGGCGTGGAAGTGGTGGCGAACCTGGCGATCCAACTGAAGGAGCGGCAGACCGGCAAGCTGCTGGTGAACCAGCCCGGCTTCACCATGCGCCAGCGCTATGAGATCTCCACCGATCCGGCGCAGTATTTTGACGAGAGCACGCCGGCGTTTCAGCGGCTGTCGGTGGAAGTGGCGCGGCGGGTGGTGTCGGCGGTGCTCGAGAATTTCTGATGGTGGCGGATCAATCATGACGCGCCTGGACCTGGAAGCTCAGCTGAAGCGGGGCAAGGTGCCGCCCGTGGTGCTGTTTGTCGGGCCGGATGCCTATTCCCGGCGGCGCATCAAGGAGTTGATGGCCGAAGTGGTGGGCGGCGAGACCACGCGGTTTGATCTGGATGAGTTGAGCCTGGCGGCAGTGATTGATGACGCCAGTTCGCTCTCCTTGTTTGCGACGGAGCGATTGATCTGGGTGACCAGCGCCGAAGCTGCCCTGCCCAAGCGCTTGACCGCCAAGGAAGACGATGATGGCCCGGTGTCACCCCTGGCGGCCTATATCCGCAACCCGACGCCCGGGACGGTGCTGGTGCTGGACTGTTCCCGATACGGATTTGACGGCGACGACAAGGCCAAGCTGGAGCGCGTGCGGAAGTTCTATGCCGCCGTGCCGGTGGTGGTGGAGTTTCCGCCGTTCTCTGACCAGGAGGCGGCCCAGTTGGTACGGGAGAGCGCCGCGCAATATGGCTTGAAGCTGACTGGGGCGCAGGTGGAGATGCTGGTGGAGGCGCTGGGGGCGGATGCGGCGCGGATCACCAATGAGGTGGAGAAGCTGTCGCTGTTTGCGCCCGGCCGGCCACTGACGGATGCCGAACTGGGTACGCTGATTCCCAATGCGCGGACGGCCAGCTTGTTCTCGCTGGTGAATGCACTGGCGCGGAGCGACCGGCGGGGTTCGCTGGATCTGCTGGATGTGATGGTGCGCGAGGGCGAGTACCTGCCGCTGGTGCTGACTTTTCTGGGGACCCAGTTCCGGCTGGCGCTGGTGGCTTCCGAGGCCGGGTTGCGCGGGGCGGGGCAGATCCAGGGCCACTTCCAGAAGCTGGGCGTGGCCATGTGGCGGTCACGGGCGGAACAACTGGCCGATACCTTAACCGCCTTCACTCCTCAACGGCTGCGGCGCGCGATCCAGCTGACGTTTGAGGCCGACCGGGCTTTGCGCGACACGCGGCCTGACGATCGGACGGCCATGGAGCAGTTTGTGTGGAGTCTAACGGCGAAGGCCTAGCAGGCGGCTGCGGCTTCACCAAAAGGAAATGCCCTGGGGCGGACCCCAGGGCATAGATGGATTGCTGGAACTGTTGGCCAGCCGCCGAGACGATTTCCCAGCTGCCGAGACTAGGCGGACAGCTTTTTGACGTGGTGGGCCAAACGGCTCTTGTAGCGCGAGGCGGTGTTCTTTTTGATCACGCCCAGCTTCGCCGCTTTGTCGACCACGGAAAAGGTTGCCGGCAGCGCAGCCAAGGCAGCGGCGGCATTCTTTTCAGCGATCAGCTTGCGCATGCTGCGGATCTGGTTGCGGAGGCGCGTTTTGCGGGCCTGGTTGATTGCCGTGCGCCGTTCAGTGATGCGGACGCGCTTGAGGGAGGATACGGTATTTGCCATGTGACTTCTCGAGTTTCCTTAGACGATGTACAAAACCTAGGATAACTTGTTGAACGTACGGCGTCAAATGGCATTGTCCTCCCGTTGGTTTCGGGCGCTCAAGAATGGGTGCCGTGACCAAGAAAAACCCCAGAAACACCGGACTTGGCCGATGCTGCTGGGGTTGGACCTTTCCGGGACGGCTGACGCGAACGCCAGGCGGGGAGCTTACTTGATCTTCTCGTCCTTTTCCACTTTGCCATCGCGAATATGGATGACGCGGTGGGC
>JBIKMK010000197.1:0-6894 GCA_044359315.1 Bryobacteraceae bacterium
GGCTGCGGCGAACGGCTGGTGATGGTCAGCACGGCACCGGTGGCACTGGCGTAGACACCCACCGATCCGGCATTGATGGCCGCCGCGAAATGCCGGGCAAACACGTCCAGGCCTTCATTGGCGAACACACTTTTGCCAAACGTCTGGGAGCCGATGGTCACGAAGATGGCATCACCCGGAAGGTAGCTACCGCTGAACGTCACCGTCACCGACGGGATCACCGCACCCACGCGCCGCCGCTGGTTCCACCAGAAGACGCCGATGTATTCGTTGAGCGGCGCGGCAAAGCCCAGTTGATCAAAGCTCCACATCAGGCGCGCGGGCGGCATCTTGTAGGTGTGGTCGGTCGAGTAATCGAGCGCCGGGGACATGGTGGCGTTGGCGGGCATGGGGTCCGGCACATCACTGGACACAGCGGCTTCCAGGAAGTCAAACACCACGGGCGCACTGTTCACGCTACGGAGAACCACCACATGTTCCCCTGGCGGCACGCCGGACCGCACGCGGCGTCTCGTATTGACCGGTTCGTCCGTCACGAGGGCACAGTTGAGGGTAGTTTCCGTGTAATCATCGAGGCGCACGCCAAACTGGCCGTACCCGGTGAAGAGCGATGTCCCCACCCAGACGTCATGCACGGAGCCGCAGTGGTACCGGATGGTGACGGTGCTGTCCGCCGCCGCCGTCCGCGCGGCATAGCCTTTCGAAAAGAAGCCGTCTTCCGTGCTCCACAGGCCGGAGAAGCTGCACCAGGAATCATCCTCTTCCACTCGAACACTGTCCGGGCCAGCCACGGCCAATCGTCGCGTGGCGGTGGGCCCCGTGACGGTCCAGTTGGTGAAAACGGCCTCCCACTCAATACCCGCAATCGCGGCCCCGTAGGCCAGCGGTGGGGCGAGCGTGAGCCACATCCGGCGTACTTGGCTCAGGCCGAGCGCGGCAAAGTCGAGCGTCACGCGCCACGTGGCATCCGAGGACCCGCCGGTGAACAAAGCATAGTCGGCCGTCGTGCGCAGCCGTGAGTTCTTAGAGGTGGCGTACATCGCCAGGTAGTTGCCATCCACACCGGGACGGGCGGCGGTCAGCGTCAGCGTGGACCCAGTGGCGCTGGCCGAGAGGGGAATGTTCCCGGTGCCGAAGTTGGACTGATTGATCTGCCACGCCAGATTCGCGGCGATGCTATTGGGACCAACGCCGTAGATGGTGAATGAGTTGCCGTTGGTCGAGGCGACGACGTAGGCTAGGCCATCGTCACGCCGGTTGGTGACATCGATCTGATTGCCCGTCACCTGCGCCGCGCTGACATCCGGGCAACTGCTGAGGGCCGCCAGAATGCGGGACGTGAGGGCGGTGTTGCTCTCGTTCGGCACCTCGGTCACTTCATAGCTGATGCCGCGCACCGTCAGGCCATGGATCGTTCCCGGAATGCCGGTCGCCGAGAATGTGAACGAGCACTCAACTGCCGGCGCGATGTAGTCGAACGCATAGTTCATGTACCACAGCGTCACGCGGTCAAACGCCTTCACGTTGTTCGCCTCAATGGTGAACGACGCCGTGGCTGACGAGTAGGAACCAGCCACCTGCTGCGCATAGTCAAACAAAGGGATCTGGGCAGGTGTGCCGTCCGGACGGAGTGCACTGAGGTAGGGCCAATCGATGGTCGGGAACTTCGGCGAATCAATTGGCATCAGGCCGGTGTAGTGCAGGTCGAACTGCAGCGTCAGGCCACTGAAGTTGAAGTCCGGCAGGTAGCGCAGGCGGGGGTGCTCAAAGAAGTTGTCGGCGTCATAGAGCACCACCACCGCAAAGTCCGCCGCATCGCGGAAGGTACCACTGGCCTTGAAGCCGGCGGCTGTGGCCGAATGGAGAGCGGCGGACGCGCCCAGACCGTCAAAGCCGCGCAGATGCACCGTGCGGCGCGGATCAAGCTTGTAGATGGTTTCCGGCATAGGCCGCTCCCAACGTCGGCCGGGAGGCGGATGCGGCAGTATGGGGACACGGCCAAGTAGACGAAACCATGGGCGATATTTCGCCAGAACCCTGGTGACCGCGATATGATCGGCTTCATGATGAAGCGATTGCTCTCTGTTGCCGCGCTGATGACCGCGTTTACCGCGCTCAGCGCCCAAGCGGCGGTTTACGAACTCCGCACCTACACCACCCACGAAGGAAAATTGCCGAACCTGCTGGCCCGGTTCAAGGACCACACCACCGCGTTGTTTGAGAAGCACGGCATGGTGAACATTGGCTACTGGGTTCCCCAGGATGAACCGGCCAAGAAGAACACCCTGATCTACGTCTTGAAGCACGAAAGCAAGGCCGCCGCCGACAAGTCCTGGGCCGACTTCGGCAAGGATCCGGTTTGGGTGAAGGCCCGGACCGAGTCCGAGAAGGACGGCAAGATCGTGCTGAAGGTGGATCGGGTCTACATGGACGCGACCGACTTCTCGAAGCTGAAATAATCAAGACATGCGGGTATTGCTTTTCGTCGGACTCAGCGCGGGCATGGCCGCGCAGACCACTGAGGTCCGGGCACTGCTGCAAAAGCGGTGCCTGGCCTGTCACGGGCCGGCTCAACAGATGAGCGGCCTGCGTTTGGACGACCGCGAAGCTGGCCTCAAGGGCGGCTATTCCGGCCCGGCCATCCTGCCGGGCAAGTCCGGCGAAAGCAAATTGATCGAACGCGTCCTGAGCACCAAGGAGGGCTTCTCCATGCCGCCCTCCGGTGCCCGGCTGACGGCGGCCGAAGTGGAGACGCTGAAGCAGTGGATCGACCGGGGCGCGGAATGGCCCTTCACGTCCACGGCCAAGGCCAACAACGCCAAGTTGTCCCATTGGGCCTTTCAGCCGGTCCGGCGGCCGGCGCTGTCCCCGGGGGTTCATCCGGTGGATGCGCTGGTGCGGGCCAAGTTAGCGGAGCTGTCACTGTCCCCTTCCCCGGAAGCGGCCAAGCCCACGCTGGCCCGTCGCGTCAGCCTGGACCTGCGCGGCATTCCGCCATCGCCCGCGGAGATTCGGGAGTATCTCGACGACGCCCGCCCCGATGCCTATGAACGCATGGTGGACCGTTTTCTGGCGTCCCCGCACTTCGGCGAGAAGTGGGCCCGGCACTGGCTGGATCTGGCCCGCTATGCCGATTCGGATGGCTATGAAAAAGATCAGCCCCGCCCCAACGCCTTCCGCTGGCGCAACTGGGTGATCGACGCCTACAACCGCGATCTGCCGTTTGACCGGTTCACGATTGAGCAGATCGCCGGGGATCTGTTGCCGGGTGCCTCCACGGAAACCCGCGTTGCCACCGGCTTTCACCGCAACACGCTGATCAACCGCGAAGCGGGCGTCTCCCGCGCCGAGGACCGGTTTGAACAGACCATCAACCGCACCAACACCATCTCCACCACCTGGCTAGGCCTGACGGCGGGCTGCGCCCAGTGCCACGACCACAAGTACGACCCCATCTCCCAGCGCGAGTATTACCAGCTGTTCGCCTTCATGAACGCCATTCAGGAAGAGGACATCGAGGCTCCCCTGCCCGGCGAACTGGGGCCGTGGTTGGCCTCCCGGACCACCTACTTGAAGGAACGCGACGCATTGCTGGCCGAATACCAGATCAGCCAGTTGCAACCGGTCTGGGAAGAGCGGATGCGCTCGGCCATCACCAAGCCGGGCACCAATGTGGAATGGGATTTCGCGCTGACCAGCTGCACCGCCATGCTCGACAACGCGCAGGCGATGCTGATGACGCCCGCCGACAAGCGCACCGAGTATCAGCGTGAGCGGCTGCTGAACTACTTCGTCTATAACATGGGCCCGGACAACAACCGCGACAAGGATCTGATGGCCAAGGTCCGAACATTGCGCGAGAAGATGAACGCCTTGAACGCCCGCACGCCGCAGATCACCCTGGCCCACACGGTCAAGGAAGCCCCGCAGCCGGTGAAGACGACGGTGGCGGTCCGTGGTGACTACAAGCGCCCCGGTATTGAGGTGCAGCCCGATACTCTGGCCGTCCTGCCTCCGCTGGGCAAGGCCGGACCGGCGCGCCTCGAGTTCGCCAAGTGGCTGGTGTCGCGCGACAACCCGCTCACCGCGCGCGTCATCATGAACCGCACGTGGCAGGAGTTTTTCGGCCGCGGCCTGGTGCGCACTTCAGAAGACTTCGGCCTGCAAGGCGAAAAGCCATCGCATCCCGAGTTACTGGACTATCTGGCCAGCGAGTTTATTGAGCGTGGCTGGAGCCAGAAGCAGATGATGCGCCTGATCGTCACTTCCGCCACCTACAAGCAGTCCTCGCAAGTGCGGCCGGACCTGGTGCAACGTGATCCGGACAACACACTGCTGGCTCGTCAGTCGCGCCTGCGCTTGTCTGCCGAAGGTCTTCGGGATTCGGCGTTGGCCGCTTCGGGTTTGCTGGATGAACGCATCGGCGGCCCCAGCATCCGGCCCCCGCAACCGCCGGGCGTAGCGGAGTTGCAATACGGCAACAACAAGTGGCGCGAATCGACGGGAGCCGACCGTTACCGCCGCGGCCTTTACATTCACTTTCAGCGCACCGCCCCGTACCCGCAGTTGATGACGTTCGACGCGCCGGAGTCGACCGTGGCTTGCTCCCGCCGCCGCACGTCGAATACGCCATTGCAGTCACTGAACTTGCTGAACGATCCGGTCTTTGTCGAAGCGGCTCAGGCGCTGGCGTACCGGGTATCAGGACTCCCGACCGATGAAGCACGCATTGCCGCTGCCTTTGAGACTGCTCTGAACCGCCCGCCATCCACGCGCGAAATGTCGCGCCTGTTGCGGCTGCGGCAGGAACAGTCGCTGGTAGCAGTGGCTCGGGTGATCTTAAACCTGGACGAGTTCGTGACGCGCGAATAGGAATCGATCAATCATGAACCGACGAGCATTTTTGAACCAGTTCGCCTACGGCATGGGCGGCATCGCACTGGCTGACCTGATGGCCGCCGATGGCTATGCCGCGACTGATCCGCTGTCCCCGCGCGCGCCACACTTCCCCGGTAAGGCCAAAAGCGTCATCTTCATGTTCATGGAAGGCGGCCCCAGCCAGATGGATCTGTTTGATCCCAAGCCGGGCCTGCAGAAGTGGCATGGCAAGCCGCTGCCGGATTCGCTGACCAAAGACATGCAACTGGCCTTCATCAAGAAGGACGCCGCCGTCCTGGCCAGCCCGCGCATCTTCAAGCCGCAGGGGCAATCAGGGATTGAGCTATCGGACTACCTGCCGCACCTGAGCACCTGCGCCGACGATATCTGCCTGGTGCGTTCCATCCAATCGGAAGCCTTCAATCACCACCCGGCGCAGCTTTTCCTGTTCACCGGCTCCACGCAGTTCGGGCGGCCCACGATGGGTGCCTGGAGCATCTATGGCCTGGGCAGCGAATCGAAGAACCTGCCTGGATTTGTGGTGCTGGCCTCCGGAGCAGGCACGTCGGGTGGAGCGTCCAACTTCTCCTCCGGCTTCCTGCCCTCCACCTACCAGGGCACGCTGCTGCGCAATTCAGGCGACCCGATCCTCTACCTGTCGAACCCGCCGGGAGTCACCGCCCAAGCCCAACGGGCGGCACTGGATGCCTTGAAGGACCTGAACGAAGAGCACTTCACCCAGACCGGTGACCAGGAGATCAACTCCCGCATCAACGCCTATGAACTGGCCTACCGGATGCAGACCGCCGGTCCCGAACTGACCGACTTCTCAAAGGAGTCCAAGGAGACCTTGGACATGTACGGCGTCAACGATGAGGCCACCAAACAGTTCGGCACCAATTGCCTGATGGCCCGCCGCCTGGTCGAACGCGGGACCCGCTACGTCCTGATGATGCACGCCTCCTGGGACGATCACACCAACCTGAACAAGAAGCTGAAGAAGAATTGCGACATCACGGACAAGCCCACGGCGGCTTTGATCAAGGATCTGAAGCAGCGCGGACTGCTCGATTCCACGTTGATCGTCTGGGGCGGCGAGTTTGGCCGGACTCCCATGCAGGAGGTCCGCGACACCCGCGACGACGAAAACGCCGGTCGCGATCATCACCCCATCGCCTATTCGATGTGGCTGGCCGGTGGCGGTATCAAGCCGGGCACCGTGGTCGGCAAAACGGATGACCTGGGCTTTAACATCATCGAAGACAAAGTCCCGGTGCACGACCTGCAGGCCACCATCATGCACTGCCTGGGCTTCGACCACACGCGCCTCACCTACCGCTACATGGGCCGCGACTTCCGCTTGACCGATGTGCACGGCAACGTCGTGAAGAAGATGTTGGCGTAAAATCGAAATATGCTGTCCGAAGCGCAGATCGCTCGCGTCTGGAAGGGAATGCTGGAAGGCGAAATGCGCGCGCTTTATTTTGGCGAACTGGTCGAGAAGTATCAGTCCAAGCAGCGCTGGGCAACAATCGTCGCTATGGTCGCCTCATCGGCGGCATTTGCTTCATTTGTCATCGGCTCCATTCCTGCCGAAGCCCGGCCCATCCTCACCCTGTTTGCTTCGATTGTCAGCGCCTACTCGCTGGTGGCCCAGAATAGCCGGCGGGCTATTGATGCTTCGGACTTGCATCTGCGCTGGGGTCGGATCGCCATGGATTACCAGATGATTTGGGAGAACGTCTACGCTGACGATGCCGCCGACCGGTTGCGGCCCATCGCGGATCGCGAACTAGACGCCTCCAAGGCTAGCACCTCTTTCCCGAATGACGTGAAGGCACTCACTCGCTGGCAGAACCACGTGGAACGGCAGCACTTGGCGCATGTCTGAGTACGAGAAGAAGTCAGGCAGCTATCCCCCCGCCCCACGGCCGTTCCCGCCTCCCCCACCACCTCCACCCGCCCCCAAAAAGTAATCGCCTTTTCATCGCCGTGCGCTAGCCTGGATGTATGAAA
>JBIKMK010000198.1:0-6885 GCA_044359315.1 Bryobacteraceae bacterium
CCCAAGAGCGACACCGTCGTCTTCCACGAAACCGACGAGCGCTTTGAGCTGCAAGTCAGCAAATCCAAAAACGACCGCTTCATCTACATCCAAAGCGGCAGCAAGACCAGTTCCGAAGTGCGCTACCTCGACGCCAATCAAGCGACCGCTGCCTTCTCCGTGCTCTACCCGCGCGCCGCTGATATCGAGTACGACGTGGTGGACCGCGGCGATGACTTCTACGTCCGCATCAACGACAAGGGCCGCAACTTCCGCCTGGTCCGCGTGCCGCAGAAGAGCCCGGCTCTGGCGAATGCCGCCGAAGTGATCCCGCATCGCGCCGATGCGCTGCTGGAAGGGGTGGATGCCTTTGCCAACCACCTGGTGGTGTCGGAGCGCGTCAACGGCCTCCTGCAGATCCGCGTGACGGACCTGCGGACAAACCAGTCGCATTCCATCGACGCGCCGGAAGCGGCCTATGTTTTTGCGCCCGCCGGCAACCCGGAATACAACTCCACCACGCTGCGCTTTACCTATTCCTCGCTGATCACGCCGCCCTCGGTCTATGACTACGACATGGACAAGAAGACGCGCGAGCTGAAGAAGCAGCAGCCCGTGCTGGGCGGGTACGACCCGAAGCTCTACGCCACTGAACGCGTCTTCGCCACCGCGCAGGATGGCCAGAAAGTGCCGGTGGCACTGGTCTACAAGAAGGCGCTGTTCAAGAAGGATGGCTCCAGCCCGGCACTGCTCTATGGCTACGGCTCATACGGCTTGAACAGCGATCCCTTCTTCTCCTCCGAGCGGCTCAGTCTGCTGGACCGCGGCTTCGTCTACGCCATCGCCAGCATCCGCGGCGGCAGTGAGATGGGCAAGCCCTGGCATGACCAGGGCCGCATGATGAACAAGCGGAACACCTTCACCGACTTCATCGCCGCGGCGGAGCATCTGGTCAAGAACAAGTACACCAGCACGGCCAAGCTGGGCATTCTCGGCGGCTCCGCCGGAGGCCTGCTGATGGGCGCGGTCACCAACATGCGGCCGGATCTGTTCGGGGCGGTCATCGCCAAAGTGCCGTTTGTGGATGTGGTCAGCACCATGCAGGACAAGAGCCTGCCGTTGACCGTCGGCGAATTCGAGGAGTGGGGCAATCCGGAAGAGCAGAAAGCCTACGCCTACATCCGGAGCTATTCGCCCTACGACAACGTGGAGCGCCAGCAGTTCCCCCATATGCTGATCACGGGTGGCTTGAATGACCCGCGCGTATCCTACTGGGAACCGGCAAAATGGGTGGCCCGCCTCCGCACCATGAAGAAGGGCGATAACATGCTGTTGTTGAAGATGAGCATGGGTGCCGGACACTTTGGTGCTTCAGGCCGCTATGATCGTTTCAAGGAGACGGCGCTGGACTACGCGTTCCTGATCAAGGCGCTGGGTGTCGAAGTGAAGCCGTAAGGGAGACTTTTGCATGATAAACCGACGCCAGATTTTCCAGGCGGCCGCTGTCGCCGTACCTGCCGCCGCGCTGGGCCAGCAGGTGGAATGGAAGCCCCTGACGCTGGACGCGCACCAGAATCAGACCGTCATCGTGCTCAGTGACCTGATCATCCCGGCCACCGATACCCCGGGTGCCAAGGATGCCAACGTCAATCGCTACATCGATCTGTTCCTCACGGATGGCTCCGAAGCGGACCGCAACCGGTTCCTCGAAGGTTTGGGGCAACTCGATGGCTACGCCGTCCGCAAGTTTGGCAAAACCTTTATCGACGCCACCAAAGATCAGCAGATCACCATCCTGAAGGAGTTCAGCGCCGGCACGGCGGGTAAGCCTTCGCAGAACTTTTTTACCCAGGCCAAGATGCTCACCTCGCGCATCTACTACAACACGGCCATCGGCTTCCGGGAGCTGAACAAAGGCGGGCGCGTACCGCGTACGTTCGCCTGCAAGGTCTAGCGCCTTTCGGCGCCGCCGGGCCGTCCCGTGATGAATTTTCCTGATTCGGTTCGCTTCCTCTACGCGCTGGGGAACGAAGTCAAAACCCTCAAGCTCGGCCTGGAGCAGATGCAGGAACTCGCCCGCCGCCTGGGCAACCCGGAGCGCCGGCTGCGCTTCGTGCACGTCGCGGGCACCAACGGCAAGGGTTCAGTGTGCGCCATGGTGGAGGCTGGGCTGCGGCATGCCGGGCAAACCACCGGGCTCTACACCTCGCCCCACCTGGTCTCGCCCACCGAACGTATCCGCATCAACGGCGAACCGGTCACCGAAGATGAGTTCAGCCGCGCCTTTGACCAGGTGCATGAAGCCGCGCAAGGCATGGAAGTGCACCCCAGCTACTTTGAAACCGTCACCGGAATGGCCCTGGTGCTGTTCGCGGAAAAGCAGGTGGATACCGTGGTGTGGGAAGTAGGGTTAGGCGGCCGTCTGGATGCCACCAACATCGTCACCCCCGCCGTCTCCGTCATCACGCCCGTCAGTTTCGACCATCAGGAACACCTGGGCAACACTATCGCCGCCATCGCCTCTGAAAAAGCGGGCATCATCAAGGCCCAAGTCCCGGTAGTGGTGGCCCCCCAACAGCCCGAAGCGATGGCCGTGATGCTGGAGAAGGCCCATGCGGAAGGCGCGCGCGTCATTTTAAGCGCGCCGGTGGAATTGCCCTTCGCGCCCCCGCTGGCTGGAAGGCATCAGTTGGACAACTGCCGCACGGCCATAGCCGCATTGGCCCAACTGGGCGTGGCGCCCGATGGCATCCGCGAGACGCGCTGGCCCGGACGGCTGGAACTGGTGGGCCACGCGCCGGACATCTATCTCGACGGGGCGCACAACCCGGCCGGCGCCGCCGCCCTGGCCGAGTTCATCACGGAACGCCGAGCCGTCCGCCAGGGCCGCATCTGGATGGTGTTCGGCGTCATGAAGGACAAGAAGGTGGCCGAAATGGGAGCCCACCTGTTCCCGCTGGTGGATGAGCTGATCCTCACCGCCCCCATCTCGGAACGCGCTCTGCCCCCGGAGGCGATCCCCGCCACTGGCGCGCGCGTCGTGGCCTCCATCCCGGAAGCACTCGCGCTCATCCGCGCCGCAGCCCCGGAGGATACCGTCTTCATCACCGGCTCTCTCTTTCTCGTCGGCGAAGCCCGACCATTGCTGGTGAATGCATGAAGCAACCCATGAAGTACGGCTTTGAATGGACCTTCAGCTTCTTCCGCTCCGTGCTGTTCATTGCCCCCTCCATCGTCGCCGCGACGGCCTTCTGGGGCTTCTGGAGCCTGCTGATCTCTCCGTTTGACCCCAACGGCCGCAAGCAGGCCTGGATGGCGAAGATGTGGGCCCGGACGCTGCTGCTGGTCTCCGGCACCCGGGTAAAGGTGGAGGGTCTCGAGAACCTCGCGCCCGGCCAACACTACATCTTTGTCTCGAACCATCGCAGCTACATGGATACGCCGGTGATGCTGGCCTCGCTGCCGGGGCAGTTCCGGTTTATGGCCAAGGCGGGGCTGTTCAAGATTCCCCTGATGGGCGGCCACCTGCAACGCGCGGGACATATCCCGGTGCCACTCGACAAACCGCGCGAAGCCGTCCGCAGCATGACCGAAGCCGGGCGCATCATCCGCGAGCGGCAAGTCTCCGTGCTCGTGTTCCCGGAAGGCGGCCGCACCATGGGCCAGATGGACCCGTTCCGCGAAGGGGCGGCCTTTATTGCCATCAAAGGTGGCGTACCGCTGGCGCCCGTCGGATTGGTGGGCACTTTCGAACTTCTGCCCATGCATTCCGTCCACGTCCAACCCCGCCAGGTAACCGTCCGCATCGGCCACCCCATCGTGACCGAAGGCCTGGACATCAAAGAGCGCGGTGCCTTAACCGATCGCTTGCGCGATGACGTAACCCGGCTGATTTCTTCCGTCTAGGCTGTGCCCACCCGCCGCAAGCCGTATAATCGACCCATGGTCTCGCGCCGTTCACTCTTGGGCCTGCTACCGGCGGGCCTAACGCTCTCCCGTTCCGCCTTCGCCCAACAGCAGTCAATTTCGATCGAAGAATATGAACCCAAGTCCAGCCTGGTGGTGCCTCAAACTCCACGCAACCGGGCCCGGTTTCCCTTCATTGACATTCACAATCACCAGCCGACGTTCCGCGGTGATGACGACCTCAGCAAGGTCCTGAAAGACATGGACGCGCTGAACATGCGCGTGATGGTGAACCTCTCCGGCTCCTATGGCGATGCCCTGAAGGGCGTTCTCAAGACCTACCGCACCGGCCCGCACAAGGACCGCTTTGTGGTGTTCGCCAATTTCACCTTCCGCGATGTCGATGCCCCGGACTACGCGGACCGCGTGGCCAAGCAGCTGGAAGACGACCTGAAGGCCGGCGCGCAAGGCCTGAAGATCTTCAAGAACTTCGGCATGGACTTGAAAGACGCCAAGGGCCAACGGGTTCACGTCGATGACGCGCGCTACGACAAAGCCTTCCAGGTGCTGGCCAAGTACAACGCCCCCTGCCTGATCCACACCGCCGAACCAAGGCAGTTCTTTGATCCGGTCGACAAGTACAACGAGCGCTGGCTGGAACTCACCACCATCCCCGGCCGCCGCCGTCCGCCGGACCGCTACCCCTCATGGGATGTGCTCATGAATGAGCACTGGAGCCTGTTCCGCCGCCATAAGAACGTCAACTTCATCAGCGCCCACTTAGGCTGGCTGGGCGGCGACCTGGGCCGCCTGGGCAAGCTGATGGACGAGATGCCCAACATGTACGGCGAGATTGGCGCCGTGCTGGCTGAACTGGGCCGCCAACCCCGCTTCGCCCGCCAGTGGTTCATCCGCTACCAGGACCGTGTCCTGATGGGCAAGGACACCTGGGCTCCGGAAGAGTACGCCACCTACTTCCGTGTGCTGGAAACGCCTGACGAGTATTTCCCCTACTACCGCAAACGCCACGCCTTCTGGAGCATGTACGGTCTGGACCTGCCGGACGAAGTGCTGAAAAAGCTCTACTACAAGAACGCGCTGCGCCTGCTCAAGGGCATTGATCCGAGCGGCTTTCCGAAGTAAGCCCACACCCAAACAAAACAAAAAAGGCCGGGCCCCGAAGGGTCCGGCCTTTTCTTGCTTTCCAGCCAGCTGCTTAAAAGCTATACTTCAGCGCAAACTGGATCTGGCGTGAATCGATACGCGTTCCGCTGATGACACCGTAGTTGGGCGTCCGCAGCGAGGTGCCCGGCTGGCCGAACAGGGCCTTGTTCGGCAGGTTGAAGAACTCCCCGCGGAACTCGACCGTGTGTTTGCCATCCAGGAAACGGAAGAACTTGTTCACCGACATATCGAGACTGGTGATGCCCGGTCCGATCACCGTGTTGCGTCCGGCCGTGCCGTAGCGGAAAACCGGCTGCGCCGCGCCCGGGGCCACGCCCAAGCGGTCCACATAGGCCGCCGTGTTGAAGAACCGCTGCACGGTCTGCTCGCTATCGGGCAGCGTCGGGTTGACACCCGCAATCGCATCCGGCTTGCAATAGCCGCCGCCGTTCTGCACGTTGCCCGGGCCGCAGGTGACGGTGTTCGGGAAACCATCCTGGAAGGTGATGATGCCACCCAACTGCCAGCCGCCGAACAACACGTTCGCCACTGGGTTGGTGATGTTCATCGCGCGGCCCTTGCCGAAGGGCAATTCGTAGAGGAACGACGCCGTGAAGCGCTGGCGCATATCAAACGCCGACAGGCCGCGCTCGGCGCGCAGGTTGTAGTTGTCGGAAGGCGTCAGCTGATCGCCGTCCGTCGTCCGGACGCCGGAGCCATTGTCGATCGACTTGCCGTACGCATAAGATCCCAGCAGCGTAAAGCCATACGCGAACCGGTGCTGCAAGCGCGCCTGCAGCGAGTGATAGTTGGAATGGCTGGGCGCGTTCATGTTCTGGAAGCTGCCGTTGAACTTGGGGAACGGCCGGTTCAGGTTCGGGTTGCCGGGGCCCGGAACCGGGTTGTTGTAGGCCGTCAAACGGCGCAGCTTGATGCCGGCCGAGCCCATGTAGGTCACTTCCAGTGACATGTTCTTGGTCAGCTCACGTTGGATCGAGCTCTGCCATTGGGCGACATAGCTGGTCCGCTCACCATACTGGTTGATCAGCAGGAAGCTGGGTGCGCCGGTCTGCGTGAACAGCTGGTTCCAGGTCAGGTTGGGCCGTGTCGTGTCGGCGGTCTCCGCCTGGCGGATCGTGAACGGAATGTTGCGCACAATGTCGAATACCGCGTTGCCGATATCGCGCACGTAGTAGATGCCGACGCCAGTGCGCAGCACCGTCTTCGAGTTCAGCTGATAAGCCAACCCGGCGCGTGGCCCCAGGTCATTGCGGTCCGGCACGCCGGCACCGCGGCCAAAGCGGCCATCGCGGACCAGCTGCCAGCCCGGAGGTGCCGGGAATTGCGGGTTGCCCTCATTGATGTTGCCCGTGCCCGCGCGGACAAAGGTGGGCTCCACGGAGTTGTCCCACTTGAAGTCCACGTTGACGATCGCATCATGCTTGTCATAGAAGGGCTGCTCATACTCCCAGCGCAAACCGAAGTTGGCGGTCAGCTTGGAGGAGATCTTCCAGGTGTCCTGGATGTACAGCGCCATGTAGCTCTGGCGGAAGTTGGCAATCGGCGCGCCCACCTGGCCTTCAGTGCTGGACATCGTGCCCAGCAGCATGTCGGCCATTGGTTCGCCCGTGTACTGGCCGTTCCAGCTAAATCGGCCGCGCGGCACGACAGCACCAATCTGGTTGTAGCGGAGGCGGCGGAACTCGCCACCCATCTTCAGGCTGTGCTTGCCCAAGGTCCAGGAGAAGTTGTCGGACCACTGGAACGTCGTATTCCAGTTGACGAACGGACAATCGTTGAATTCGCCGACGCTGCCGAAGCCGCTGATCCCAAAAA
>JBIKMK010000199.1:0-6848 GCA_044359315.1 Bryobacteraceae bacterium
AGCTGGCCCAGCTGACGGAAAAGCATGAAGCGATCCCCCTGTCCAACAAGAAGGTGCGGCGCAAGGCACAGGGCAAGGTCAACCGGGCGCTGGTTGAATGCAGCCAGTTGATCCGCCGGATCCCCTGGCAGTTGAACCGCTGGAAGCAGTTCTCGAAAGAGATTGAGCGCACGGTGGAGGAGATCTCTCACCTCGACGCCGAACGCGCGCGCCTGGAGGAGAAGACCTCCGCTGCCGCTCAGACCCGGGTCCGGGAGCTGAAACGCGAAGTCCGCAAACGCGAAGGCATTGCCGGTGCGTCGCTGAAAGACCTCAAGCATTCCCTCCAGGTCATCCGGGTGGGTGAAGTGGAAGCGGAGCGGGCCAAGAAGGACCTGGTGGAAGCCAACCTTCGCCTAGTGGTTTCCGTCGCCAAAAAGTACGTCAATCGGGGCTTGCACTTGCTGGATCTGATCCAGGAAGGCAACATTGGCCTGATGCGCGCCGCCGACAAGTTCGAATACCGCCGGGGCTACAAGTTCTCGACCTACGCCACCTGGTGGATCCGGCAGGCGATTACCCGCGCTATCGCCGATCAGAGCCGCACCATCCGTATCCCGGTGCACATGAACGAGTCGATGAACAAGTTCCTGCGCGCCACCCGCGAGCTGGAAAAAGAACTCGGCCGGGCACCGACGAACGAAGAGATTTCACGCCGGATGGATATTCCGGTCGAAAAAGTTCAGAAGCTGAAGACGATCTCCCGCGATCCGGTTTCGCTGGAAACGCCGGTGGGCCGCGATGGTGAGTCCGCACTGGGCGACCTGATTGAAGATCGCTGGGTGGGTTCGCCTGTCGACGCCGTCATCGAAGGCAACGTCCGGGATGAGACCGCCAACATCCTGAAGACGCTTTCGCCCAAAGAAGAAAAAGTGATCCGGCTCCGGTTCGGTATCGGTTGCGAGCGTGAACACACGCTCGAAGAGATCGGCCAGGAGTTCGACGTCACGCGTGAACGCATCCGCCAGATCGAAGCCAAGGCCCTGCGCCAGTTGCGGTCCCCGGAGCGTGCCCGTCATCTGCGTGCGCTGCTGGCAGCGCGATAGAGTCCTCCGTTCGCTCCTTGCGATGTGGCCAGCCTCTTTCGGGAGGCTGGCCTTTTTCTTTGGTCGGCCGCCCCTAAGAGTAGATAAACTCGGCCGTCGCCGTGCAGTCGGAGAGTGCCACCAGCCGCACCCAATGGGCGGAAAAACCGCTGGGGAAAATGTGGTGGAGGTAGCGGCCGACGTCGAGCGTGGCGTAGGTCTGCCAGCTGCCGTCGCCCAGAAAGTCGATTTCAATGCGGATATTCACCAGGCGATCCGTGCTGAGGTGCAGGACTTTCTTGTCGAATCCGGTCATCAGGAAGGGGTCGGAAGTATCGCCCTTTTTCAGTACCGTCTTGCGCCAGGGGCCACCCCAGCCAGCCGGCTTGCCCCAATTCCACAGGTCGTCCGTTTTACCAAACCAGATGCCGGATTGCGGTTGACCCACCACGGCATTGTTGTCGGCATTGGGTGTCGTCTGATTGCCGCCTAGCGCCAGCATACCCCGGTAGGCGCAGTAATCCGGAATGATGCGCAGGTGCTGGCAGACGGGCTTGACGCCCCAGATGGCATCCTGGAAGGCGATGGGCTGCAACTCATAGAACATGCCCTGGATGTCCATCAGGTAGTGCTCGGTCTCCACTTCGCGGATGCGCATCCATTCGGTCTGCCAGGCGTGGGCGAATGCGTGGCTGGCCTTGGGAAGCCGGTAGCGCCGCCAGTTGCCCTTGATGCAGGCCCAGAACAGAACGCTTGATTCATCCCACCCGGTGGCGAACATCACGCTGCCCATGTTCTCCCGCGCCGCGACGTCCATATGGGGCTTGCGCGAGAGGGCGGACCAGGTGGTGCCATTCCACTCGAACAACCCGGCCTGCGAATCGCCGAATTCGTAGAACCCGTTATTGGTGACGACGACGCGTCCTTGGGCGGTGTAACCACCCTTAAAGTGTGGCCGGGCCTGGATGTTGAACTGCTTGACGATGTCAGCCACCAACCGGGGCTTCAACGTCGCCACGTCCAGCTCAAACAGCAGGCCTTCCATCGTCAGCATGTAGACCAGGTTGGCCGGGTCCTTCAAGTGGCGCATCGTGGAAGTGAGCCGGTGGTTCTGGAACTCCGGGATGAACTTCCATTTCCCAGCCATATCGATGGCATAGGGCCCGATGAAGCACTGGTTCGATTCTTTGTGGATGAAGCGGTTGGCGTGCGTGCCGTTGTGGAGGTGTAGCCGCTCCGATTTCAAGCTTTCGTCAATCCGGTAGAGCCCCAACCCCAGCCCCGTGGTGGGCGTGTGGCTGTTGTAAGTGACCGCCCATAATCCGTCGGCCCAGGGCATCAAGGCCCCGACACCGCACTCTGACCGCAACGGGCCGGTGTCCGACTTAAAGCCAACATTGAAGGGGAGCGACTGTGCCGAAGCAGCCGCCGCCAGGAGGTGCGAGAACGCACGGCGGGTAACCATGCCGTTAGTCTGTCACAGGGCCTCCCCTACCGCACCGGTGAGTAGGCCGTCGCCTTCCAGAGCGTCATCGACATCCGGGCGGCGATTTGGCCGTGCTGGTCGGTGGACTCCTTGCGAACGCGCAACCATTCCGGGTCATCCCGGAACTTGGACCACGCGGCTTCCCGGGCGGCCAGATTCTCGAACGGGATGAAATAGGTCAAGTTGGGCATGTTGGGCCCGGCCATGGTTTCCAGGTAAACCACCGGGTGGACGCCGCAACGGTGGAAGATGGGGATCTCCGGTCCGGCGAAGCGGGCATGCAACGCGCGGAGCTGCCGCCAGGTGGGCGAATGATAGACCCGCATCTCAAATACCCGGCCCGGCGCGCCAGGGGCGGCTTCTTCGAGATCTGGCGAATAGGGCGTCGCACCCAGCAGGGTCTCGCTGTAGTGGAGGTAGGGCGGTTCGTCTTTGCCTGCGGGGTCCGTTTCCCAGGCATTCCAATCGTCGATGAACCGGGCCAGTTCCGGCCCGGCCAGGCCGATCTTCTGCCAGTCCGCCATGGATTCCATACCCATCAGCAGAGCCACCTGGGGCATGTGTTCGGCAATCATCACCTCCAGCACCAGCACCTTCTTGCCGGAGGCCTGCAGGGCGGGTACCAGGGCCTTACTGAGGAAGGAATGCAGACGTTCGGGCTGCGCACCCTGGGCCAGGAAGAACTGGCGGAGAACAAAAAAGCGGTTGGCCATTTGCCTCACCATTCTCGCAGACGGTACGCTCAACTCATGACGCTGATTGCGCTGGCGCTCTTTCTGGCCGCCGACCATCGCCCGCCTGCGGGCAACGAGCTGGCATCCCGGCGCCCGGGCGCGATTTCCATTCTGCCCGGCGGCCGCATGGTGGAGCCACTCGGCCGTCACTTCACCACCGGACCCGGCCCGTTTGGCATTGCGGTCAGCCCTGACGGGAAGCGCGTCGTTACGGCGGATGGCGGCCCCAACCGCTTCTCGCTCACCGTGGTCGAAACCGAGGATGGCCGTATCCACTCCGTGAAAGCCAAGCGGCGCGGTGACCCGGACGATGATGGCGACGATGACGACGACTTCCGCAGCGTCTTTCAGGGCCTGGCCTTTGATGGCGAGCGGGATCTCTATGCTTCGGAAGGTAACTCCGGCCGTGTCCGGTTGATCGACCCGGCCACGGGCCGCCGCAAGGCCGCGTTTGAGCTGAACCAGGGTGGCTATAAGGATTCCTATTCCGGCGACCTGGCTTTGGACCGCGCCCGTGGCCTGCTCTACGTACTCGATCAAGCGAACTTCCGGTTGGCCATTTTCGACATCCGCCGCAAGACGCTGGTGGCCAATGTGAAAGTGGGCCGATTGCCTTTTGCCGTCTCCCTGTCGCCTGATGGGCGCCGGGCGTACGTGGCCAATCTGGGCATGTTTGAGTACAAGGCCATTCCTGGTGCCGACCGCAAGACCGCACGGGAAACGGGCCTCGAATTCCCGGCCTTTGGCTTCCCTTCGCCGGAAGCCATGACCGGCGTGGAGCGGGTGAATGCCCGGGGCGAAAAGGTGGCCGTGGCGGGCTTGGGCGATCCGAACGTGTTTGAGTCGAACTCGCTGGCCGTGGTCAACACCAACGTCGCGATGCGCGCCTTTGTCGAAAAGTTCATCCCCACCGGTTCGCCGCTGGGCCCCAAGAGCGTGGGCGGTTCCAGCCCTTCGGGCGTGCTCGCGACTGACTCGACGATTTATGTCTCCAACGCCAACCAGGATTCCATCACGGTGATCAATGCCAAGTCGCTGGAACGCGAAGGTGACATTGCCTTGCGTATCCCCGGCCTGGAGGCATACCGCGGCATCATGCCCATCGGCTTGGCCATTGAACCCGGCCGCGGCTGGTTGCTGGTGGCGGAAGCGGGCATCAATGCGGTCGGTGTGGTGGATTTCGTTAGCCGCCGCCTCATTGGGCACATTCCGGCTGCCTGGTTTCCGACGCGAATGGTGGTGCGCGACGGCGTGATGTATACCGCACATGCCAAGGGCTTCGGCACGGGCCCCAATGCCACTCTATTCGCGCCGCTGGAGCGGAGTTTCCAGGCGGACTTGCGGCGCGGCGAATTGACGATTGCCCCCTTGCCCCGGCCCTCGGAATTGGCCGCCCTGACGGCGAAGGTGCTGGACCTGAATGGCTTTGTCGCTCGCAAAAGCGACCCGTTGCCGTTGCCGCCGCAGGTGAAGCGGGTCGTGATCATCGTGAAAGAGAACCGGACGTTTGACGAGTTGTTTGGTGACGTCGAGCAGGTTTCCAATGGGGCCGTCCGGGGGGCGCCGGAACTGGCGCGCTGGGGACGGCGGGGAACGGTCAAGAACGCTCCGGGCGAGCTAGGACAACGGATCACCAGCAAGTTTGTGAACGTCTCGCCCAACCACCACGCCATTGTCGATCGGTATGCGTTCAGCGACAATTTCTATGCCGACAGCGAGGTCTCCACCGACGGGCACCACTGGCTGGTTGGGTCCTACCCGAATGCGTGGACCGAAAGTACGCTGATGGCGGCTTATGGCGGACAGAAAGACTTCCGCCTGCCGACCACCGCCCCGGGCCGTTTCCTCTTCACGGGCAGCAATTCGTCCGTGCACCCGGAGGAACTGCTGGAAAACGGAACGCTGTGGCACCATCTGGAGCGTCACGGGATCTCCTTCCGCAACTTCGGCGAAGGCTATGAACTGGCGGGAGCGGATGAAGGCGAAGGCTTGAAGCCCACCGGCGCCCGGTACCTCACCAACGTGCCGATGCCTGACGTGCTGTACCGCAACAGTTCCCGGACCTACCCCAACTACAACACCAACATCCCGGACCAGTTCCGTGCCGACCAGTTCATCAAGGAGATGACGCCGGTGAAGGAACTGCCGCGACTGTTGTTTATCCACCTGCCCAACGATCACATGGCCAAGCCTCGACCCTCCGACGGCTATCCGTTTGATGCCAGCTACGTGGCCGACAATGACTATGCTTTGGGTCGTGTCCTGGAGTTTCTGTCGCGGCGGCCGGAGTGGCGCGAGACGGCGGTGTTTATCACTGAAGACGACGCCCAAGGCGGTGTGGACCACGTAGACTCGCATCGGACCGTGATGCTGGTGGCCGGTCCGTACGTGAAGCATAACTACGTTTCGCGCACGAATTCCAGCTTTGCCGGCATGCTCAAGACAGTCTTCCGGTTGCTGGGTATTCCGCCCTTGAATCTCTACGACGCCACGGCAGCCGATCTGGCTGACTGCTTCACCGACTTGCCGGACTTTACGCCGTTTGAGGCACTGCTGCCCGCCAAGGAAATCTTTGACCCCGCCAAGGCCAAGGAACCACGGGATGCCGAACCGGCGCCCCGCATGGATGATCCAGCCTATCTGCGCGAACAGCATCGCCGCAAACAGTAGACACCAAAGCAGAGGGAAAGAGTGAGGACGGACCCTGGCGGGATCCGTCCTCGAAGAGTGCCCCAGGGGGGACGGGGCACCAGAACGGTTGGACTCCGGCTCTGAGTCCAAATTCCGGGCGCGAAGTGGAGGCCTCCGGCCCGGAAACGCACGCAGCGTCCTGATGAAGGCGCTATCCAGGTGACCAATCCGGACGGCGGCCGCGACAATGGCCGGCTTTGTGCTTTCCTGTAGCCTCCCATCACCGGCGCGCGGGCAGCAAGCTATCTTTCGATTCCCTCTCGCCCCAGCACCCGCGGCCCTTTGCCGCAAATCGCTTCTGAAAACCGTTCCGGTCGAAATGACGGCGGCTCCCACTCTTCCGGCCAGTTCCATTTTCATGACCACGTGATAGCGTAGAGGCTAGAGGTGGGAATGCAGCCGGAGCGGGTGGCGGTGCGGACGTCAGGGCTTACCAAGAGCTACTCGAGCGGAGTGGCGACGCTGACCGTGCTCGATCAGTTGTCCCTCCAGATTGAGCCCGGCGAGCGCGTGGCCCTGGTGGGTGAATCGGGCGCGGGAAAGACGACCTTACTGTACTTGTTGGGCGGCCTGGATCGTCCGACGAACGGAAGCATCTACTTTGGCTCCACCGACATCTCACAATTGGATGGCGATGCGCTGGCGGAGTTCAGAAATCGCTATTTGGGCTTTGTTTGGCAGCAGTGGTCGCTGCTGGGAGAGTTCACGGCGCTCGAAAATGTTGCGATGCCGTTGCGGATTCGCGGCGAGAACATCCAGACAGCGGCTCGTGTGGCCGAAGAGAGGTTAGATGAGGTTGGTTTGAGCGCCCGACTACACCACCGCGCCGGCGAGTTGTCCGGCGGTGAACAGCAACGCGTGGCGATTGCCCGG